>NZ_RZQY01000251.1:0-7851 GCF_003998575.1 Mesorhizobium sp. M7A.F.Ca.CA.001.10.2.1
CGTATAGGCATCGACAAGGCCCGAAGTGACGCAATAGCCGGTGACCTGCGCTTTTGCGATGTCGGCGACGAAATCGTCGAGCCGCAGTTTGCGCCCGTCGGGCAGCACGAGATCGTCGTCCGACACCATGCCTTCGATCTCAGCCTTCTCCAGCCCCGCCAGAAGCAGCCGCCCCGAGGCCGTCCAGGGCAGCGGTATCTGCAAGCCGGTGGCGGAACTGATGCGGAACGGCCTGGTGCCGGGACTCGCATGGACGATCGTATAGCGGCCGCTCTGCAGCATGCACAGTTCGGAAGTCTCGCCGGTCTCGCGCGACAGATTGTCGACCTCCTGGCGCCCCCGCCTCAACAGGTCGTTGCCCCGCACATAGTCCATTCCGTAGAGATAGAGCTTCTTGCCGAAATAGACGCGATTGCCGTCGCCTTCCATTTCCAGCAGTCCCGCATCGACCAGCGACCGCACCAGCGTATAGGTCGTCGAACGGGGCGCGTGCACGCCCTTGGCAAGGTCGCCAATGCCGATCGCGCGCTGGGTCGTGTGAAGAAACTCCAGAATCTCGAGCACCCGGTTGAGCCCCTTTTCACGGGAGCCCGAAATCTTCTCGCCGGCTGAAAGTGCCGAGGCATTGCCATCTTGCATTGTTGATTCCCGGTGTTAGTATCTGTCCTGTACAGGATACACACGTCTCTTGTAAGAGACAATCGCTTCGACGTCACTGACGCGTGTATTGCCTGTGCAAGGGGAACACAAACGAAAGGAGGTCGCCGTGAACGACACATCCGGAAGACGTGATTTTCTGAAATTGGGAATGGCGGGACTGGCCACGGCCGGCGTCGTGGGTGCGGCGGTAGCCGTCGATGCCCAGAAGGCCGCTGCTCAGGCAGCACCCGACAGCCTGCTGCGCACCGTGCTCGATCGCGGCAAGCTGATCGTCGGTACCGGCAGCACCAATGCGCCGTGGCACTTCGAGAACGATGCCGGCGAACTCGTCGGCATGGACATCACCATGGGACGCATTCTTGCCAAGGGCCTTTTCGACGATCCGACCAAGGTCGAGTTCGTGATGCAGGATCCGGCACAGCGCATCCCCAACGTCACCACCAACAAGGTCGACATCACCATTCAGTTCATGACGATGAGCGCCCAGCGCTCGCAGCTGGTCAATTTTTCCCGGCCTTACTATGTCGAGGGCGTCGCCCTGCTGAGCCTTCCGACCGCCGAGAACAAGACCTTCGACAAGCTGCTTGCCGGCGGCTCGGCGACACGCGTCTCCATCCTGCAGAATGTCGATGCCGAGGCGCAGGTGCATTCGGTGCTGCCCGAGTGCCAGGTTATGCAGATCGATACCCAGGCCAACGTGCTGCAGGCACTGGAATCGAAACGCGTCGACGCCGCTGCCGTCGATCTGTCCACGGTGCGCTGGCTCGCCTCGCGCAATCCGGACAGATATTTCGACGCCGGCAAGAGCTGGCTGAGCATGCTTTATGGCGCGGCACTCCGGCAAGGCGACCTTGACTGGCTGACCTTCGTCAACGCGACCTTCACCATCGCCATGTTCGGCCACGAAAACGCACTCTACGATGCCGCCTTCAAGGACTATTTCGGACAGGAGCCGCCGGCGCGCCATCCCGGCTTCCCAGCCATCTGACCTGCATCGGGCGGAAGGGCGTATCCAGCGCCCTTCCGCCTCCCTAGAGCAATTCCAGGAAAAGTGTGAAACGGTTTTCGTCCGGAATTGCGTCAAAACAAAGAGTTAGAGCGGGTCGCCGTTTCCGTGAAACGGTGAACCGCTCTAAGCCTGCGGCACTGAGGCGGACGCATGGGCTATGCCCTTAATTTCAACCTGATCTGGCGGCACTTCGACAAGCTGTGGGGCGGACTGCTGCTCAGTCTCGAACTCGCCGTCATATCGATCGCCATCGGCATCGTCATCGGCCTGGTTCTGGCGGTCTGGTATGTGTCTGCCGGACGCATCGTGCGCACCATCATCGCCGCCTACGTCGAATTCATCCGCAACGTGCCGCTGATCCTGCTCGTCTACCTCGTCTTCTACGGCTTGCCGACAGTGGTCGATATCGCCTACAGCGCGCCGACCTCGTTCGTCGTCACGCTGTCGCTCTATAGCGGCGCCTATTTGGTCGAGGTGTTTCGCTCCGGGCTCGAAGCCGTTCCGCGCGGACAGCTGGACGCCGGCAAGGCAATCGGCCTGACACCCTGGCAAAGGCTGCTCAACGTGCGCCTGCCGACCATGCTGCGCATCACCTTGCCGGCATTGTCCAACACCTTCATATCGCTGTTCAAGGACACCTCCGTCGCGTCGGTCATTTCGGTGCCGGAGCTGACCTATGGCGCCCAGTGGATCAACTTCAACACCTTCCGCATCGTCGAGGTCTATCTCGTGGTCACGGCGATGTATCTGGTGACCGGCTACATCTTGCTTTTTGCGCTTCGGCTTGTCGAGCGCCGGTTCAGGGCGGCGCGCTGATATGCTGACCCAGATCGCCTATGCCTTACCTTTCCTCGCCCAGGGCTTTGCGCTGACACTGTGGGTATCCCTGCTGGTCGTGGTATTTTCGCTGATTGCCGGCGTGATCATGGGCGTCGGTCTCGTCTATGGCCCGGTGCCGTTGCAATGGGCCGTGCGCATCTTCAGCGACACCATCCGCGGCATCCCGATCCTGGTGCTCATCTTCTTTGTCTATTACGGACTGCCGGCCATCGGGCTTCATCTGCCGTCGTTCTGGGCCGCCGTGCTGGCGCTGACCCTGTTCAAGACAGCCCAGGTCGTAGAATATTTCAGAGGCGCTGTCGGCTCCATTCCGAAAGGGCAGTCCGAGGCGGCGATGGCGATCGGGCTGACCTTTCGACAGCGGCTCGCCTACGTCATCTTCCCACAGGCGTTCAGGCGCTTCCTGCCGCCCTGGATCAACGGCGTCACCGATGCGGTCAAGGGCAGCGCGCTGGTATCGCTGCTCGGCATCACCGACCTGATGCAGGCCATCAACCAGGTCATCGGCCGCACCTATGAGGCCATGCCGCTCTATATTCTCGGCGCGCTCATCTACTTCGCGGTCAACTATGCCCTTTCGCTCGCCAGCCGGCGGCTCGAGCGGCGTTTCTCCTTCATCCGGGAATAGCAATGTCCACAAGTCCGAAAAACACCCCGGCCCTTCTCGACGTCCAGGACGTTTCCAAAGCCTTTGGGACCGTCCAGGTCCTGCGTTCGGTCAGCCTGCAGGTGGCGAAGGGCGAGGTGGTGACCGTCATCGGCCCTTCCGGCAGCGGCAAGACCACGCTGCTGCGTTGCGTCAACTTTCTCGAAAGCTATGACAGTGGTTCGATCCGCATCGACGGCAAGGAGGTCGGCTTTCGCGAAGCCGGAACCCGCCAGCGTCGCAGCGAACGCGATCTCGCCGCGATGCGCGCCGAGACCGGCATGGTGTTCCAGAGCTTCAACCTCTTTCCGCACCTGACAGCCGCCGGCAACATCATGCTTGGCCTCACCAAGGTGCGCGGCAAGAGCAACGCCGAAGCGCGCACCATCGCCGAACACTGGCTCGGCCGGGTCGGCCTCGCCCACAAGGCCGACAGCCTGCCCGCCGAACTGTCCGGCGGCCAGCAGCAGCGCGTCGGCATTGCCCGCGCCGTGGCCATGGGGCCGAAGATCCTGCTTCTCGACGAGATAACCTCCGCGCTCGACCCGGAACTGGTCGGCGAGGTGCTCGAGGTCGTTCGCAGCCTGGCCGAGGACGGCATGACGATGGTGATGGTCACGCACGAAATGGCGTTTGCCCGCGATGCCTCGAGCCGCATCATCTTCATGGCCGATGGCGGCGTCAGCGCGGCGGGTCCACCCGCCGAAATCCTGGCGGCCGACACCGACAATGAGCGCCTGCGCACCTTCCTGGCACGCTTCCGCGCCTCGCATTTCTAGAACGGGACAGCGAACGCTGTCGCAAGGAGCCTTCTTTCATGACGCCTTATATCCGGCTCGCCGCGTTGGGCCTGACGCTGCCCGAGCCGCCGACACCGATCGCCAACTTCGTCACCCATGCCGAAAGCGGCCGGCTGATCTTCCTGTCCGGCCAGGGTCCGCTGCGCACCGACGGCACGCTGTTTACCGGCAAGGTGGGGGAGGATGTCAGCGTCGAGCAGGCTTATGGCCATGCCCGCCTCACCGGCCTCAATCTGCTTGCCGTCATGCACGCAGCCACTGGCGACCTTGGCCGGATCGTGCGCGTCGTCAAGCTGCTCGGCTTCGTCAACGCCATACCGACCTTCAGCGACCACCCGAAAGTGGTCAATGGCTGTTCCGACCTGTTTGCCGATGTGTTCGACAATATCGGCGGCCATGCCCGCTCGGCGATCGGCGTCGGCTCCTTGCCTGGAAACATCACCGTTGAAATCGAGGCGGTTGTCGAGATCGCCGCCTGACCTTTAGAAGAATGGAATCCGAGAGATGAAAACCACGTCCACCGACGGCTCCAACACCACCATCCGCGAACGGCTCGGCCTTCGCCCGATCATCAATGTCTCCGGCACGATGACCGCGCTCGGCGCGTCGATCATCGTCCCCGAAGCGATCAGCGCCATGGCGGAAATGGCCTCGCAATGGGTGGAAATGGATGACCTGCAACGTGCCGCAAGCACGATTGTCGCGCGCCTGACCGGCGGCGAGGCCGGTTTCATCACTGCCTGCTGCGCCAGCGGCATCACCATGGCGATCGCAGGTGCTATGACGGGGACCAATCTGCTCGCCATCGAGCGGCTGCCTGATAACACGGAGGGCCTCAAGTCGGAGGTCATCGTCCAGCTCGGGCACATCGTCAACTATGGTGCGCCGATCGACCAGTCGGTCCGGCTGGCGGGCGCCAGGGTCGTGCCGGCCGGCACGGTCAGCGTGACGCAGGACTATCATGTGCGCGACGCGATCAACGACCGCACGGCGGCGGGCCTCTACGTCGTTGCGCACCACACCGTGCAGTATGGCATGCTGTCCCTGGAGGAATTCTGCGAGATCTGCCACGCCAGGGGCATCCCTGTGATCGTGGATGCGGCTTCAGAGTATGATCTGCGCGGCTTCCTCGCGCGCGGCGCCGACATTGTCATCTACAGCGGCCACAAATTCCTGAGTGGGCCGACCAGCGGCATCGTCACCGGGCGCAAGGATCTGGTTCGCACCGCCTATCTCCAGAACCGCGGCGTCGCCCGCGCCATGAAGGTCGGCAAGGAGAGCATCGCCGGCACCATGGCCGCACTGGAAGCCTGGGAAAAGCGCGACCATGCCGGCATCCGCCGCCGCGAAGACGCCGCGCTCAACCTGTGGAAGGAGACGTTGCAGGGCCTGCCGGGCATTGTCGCGCAGATCATTCCCGATCCGACCGCCAACCCTCTCGATCGGCTTCAGATTTTTGTACTGC
Source organism: Mesorhizobium sp. M7A.F.Ca.CA.001.10.2.1 (assembly GCF_003998575.1). NCBI lineage: Bacteria > Pseudomonadati > Pseudomonadota > Alphaproteobacteria > Hyphomicrobiales > Phyllobacteriaceae > Mesorhizobium > Mesorhizobium sp. M7A.F.Ca.CA.001.10.2.1. The sequence continues at coordinate 5,421 of NZ_RZQY01000251.1, forward strand.
CCGAAAGCCGGTTCACGGCGGCCGGCCTCACCTCGGCATTGGCGACGGGCTCGCCACCGATCATCGTGCGCAACCATGAGGTGGAGCGCGGCCATTTCTTCCTCGACCCCTGCAATCTTCATCCCGGCGAGGCCGAGATCGTCGCCGAACGGCTGCGCGCCATATTGACCGCCAAGGACCGCCCGGCCGATGCGATGAAACTCGCCCGCAAGGATTCGTCCGGCGTCTTACGCTGGCCAGATTGAACACCCGGCGAATCGCTTGCTGAAATGCGCCGACCGTAACCAGCACGCGCCATCATGCGCCTATTGGCCTGACGGGCTCTCCAGGGCACCGGCCGGGAAACTGCCGGCTCCCTTTGCGCGCCTTGGCGGGTCCAGCCTGGTGGCCGCTTCGTAGCCTCTCAAAACAATAACTTTACAAATATCTTTATTTATGTGAAGTCATGACGATTGAAGGATCGATCATGACAGCCACTCGTTTCGCCACGCGCCTGAATTCCTTTGCCTCGCGACCGCACGCCGAGTGGCCCGATCTTACCGGCAAGCCGTCGCTGCTGCAGATGGCGGCGCGCGCCGCCAAGGTCGAGGGGCTTACCGATCTGGATCTCAACTTTCCTGACCATGTCAGGGAAAAGCCCACGGAAATTGCTCTGAAACTGGGCGATCTTGGGCTCTCCATCAATGGCTTTGCCATGCGCTACTACTCCAACCCCGCCTTCAAGCTCGGCGCTTTCACCAATCCGGATCCGGCGGTGCGTCGCGAGGCCATCGACCTGACCAAGGCCGGCATCGATGCCGTGCGTGAGGCCGGCGCCAGCCTGATGACGCTGTGGCTCGGCCAGGATGGCTTCGACTACGCCTTCCAGGCCGACTATTCGACGCTTTGGCAACACGAAATTGATGGGATTCGTGAAGTTGCGGCACATGATCCCGACTGTCAGATCAGCCTTGAATACAAACCGAACGAACCACGCTCCTACAGCCTGATGCCGGATGCGGCGACGACCTTGCTGGCGATCCGCGATGTCGGCCTGCCTAATCTCGGCGTCACGCTCGATTTCGCTCATGTGCTCTACGCCGACGAACAACCGGCCTTTGCCGCGGCCCTGGTGGCGCGTCACAGCAAGCTGCTCGGCGTGCACCTGAACGACGGCTACGCCAAGCGCGACGACGGCCTGATGGTCGGCGCGGTGCACACGCTGCAGACCATCGAGATGCTCAGGCAGATTCGCCGCGACGGTTACGCCGGCGCCATCTATTTCGACACGTTCCCCGATATGACAGGGCTCGATCCGGTGCGCGAGTGCGAAGTCAACATCGCCACCGTCAATCGCATGCTGCGCGTCGTCGACCGGCTGGAGCAGGACAATCGCCTGTCCGCCGCCATGGACAGCCAGGACGCGGTGACGTCGCAGGCCATCATCCAGGAAATCATGCTCGGGCCGGATAGCTGAGGCATCCGCGCCATCGCCGTTTTTCAACCAGGGAGGAATACAATGAAACTTCTGCTTGCCACCGCTACCGCCGCATTGATGGCGCTCTCGATCGGCTCTGCCTTTTCCGCCGACCTCGCGCCGCTCAATTCCGACACGGAAAAGGACCGCATCGACTGGTCGCAGGTCGAGGCCAAGTTCGGCGCGTTCCCCAAGCTGCCCGAAGGCACCAAGGCAGGCGCGGTCTCCAAGACGCTGACCAATGAATACTGGCGCTCGCTGGGCGAGGGCTACACGGCATTCGGCGCCAAGGTCGGCGTTCCCGTCGTCTATCAGGCAGCGCAGAGCGAGGGCGACCAGCTCGGCCAGCTCACCATCGCCGAAGGCCTGGTGACGCAGGGCTACAACGTGCTGCTCGTCTCGCCGCAGACGGATGCCAATCTGCAGCCGATCATGGAGCAGGCCAAGGCCGCCAACGTGCCGGTGGTCAATGTCAATGACGCCGTCATCCCGCAGGCCGAGCATTATGTCGGCAACGTCCAACGCGACAATGGCGTGCGCGTCGCCAAATGGTTCGTCAAGAATCGTCCGAATGGCGGCAAGGTCGCCATCGTCGAAGGCCAGGCTGGCGTCTATGCCGCCGTGCAGCGCACCGATGGCTTCAAGTCGACCATTACCGAGGGAGGCAAGTTCGAGGTTGTCGCCAGCGTTCCCGGCAACTGGGACCGCCAGACCTCCTATGACGCGGCCACCAACATCCTGCAGCAGCATCCCGACCTGATCGGCTTCTATGCCAACAATGATGGCATGGCGCTGGGCATCGTCGAGGCTGTCAAGGCCGCCGGCCTGCAGGACAAGGTTGCGGTCTTCGGCACCGACGGCATTTCCGATGCCTATGCCTCCATACGGGCCGGCGAACTGACCGGCACGGTCGACAGTTTCCCCGTTCTGACCGGCGAAGTGGCGTTGGAAACAGCTCTGCGTCTCGTCGCGGGA
>NZ_RZQY01000252.1:0-7846 GCF_003998575.1 Mesorhizobium sp. M7A.F.Ca.CA.001.10.2.1
CCTCGATCAAGGAGATGGAAGACCAGGTCGTCAACAAGATCGAACGCAAGCTGCAGGAAACGCCGCATCTCGATTTCGTGCGCTCCTTCACCCGCGCCGGCAGCGCCATCATCACCGTGCAGATCAAGGGCGACACCAACACCGCCGAGGTGACCGACGCGTTCTACCAGGTGCGCAAGAAGGTGGGCGATATCCAGGGCGACCTGCCGCAGGGCCTGCTCGGCCCGTATTTCAACGACGAGTTCGGCGACACCTTCATCACCTTGCATTCGATCAGCGGCGACGGCTTCAGCTATCCCGAACTGAAGAAGTTCGCCATCCAGGCGCGCGACATGCTTTTGACGACGCCCGGCGTCGAGAAGGCCGTCATCATCGGCGACCAGCCGGAAAAGCTCTATGTCGACGTCTCGTCCAAGGCCCTGGCCGAACGCGGCCTGACGCTGACCGATCTGCAGAATGCGATCAAGGGACAGAACAATGTCGACCCGGCCGGCTCCGTCGATACCGGCACCAACTCGGTACGCATCTCCGTCGAGGGCGATGTCGGCAAGGTCGAGGATATCCGGAACCTGCGCCTGCGCGCCGGCGGCCAGGTCACAAGGCTGGGCGACATCGCCACGGTGACCTCGGGGCTGGAAGATCCGTTCCAGCGCAAATACCGCTTCAACGGTCACGACAGCGTGCAGTTGGGCGTCGTCATGGCCAAGGGCTTCAAGGTTACCGACGTCGGCAAGGATGTCGAGGCCACCTACAAGCGCTTCGAAGAGGCGCTGCCCTACGGCGTTGCGGTCGACCAGATCTCCGACCAGCCGGGCGTCGTCACCGATGCGGTGGCCGAGTTCATGCATGCGCTCGGCGAAGCGTTGCTGATCGTGCTCGTCGTCTCGTTCCTGTCGATAGGCTGGCGTTCTGGCCTGGTCATCGCCATCGCCATCCCGCTGGTGCTGGCTGCGACCTTCGCCATCATGTACGAACTCGGCATCGACCTGCAGCGCATCTCGCTCGGCGCGCTGATCATCGCGCTCGGTCTTCTGGTCGACGACGCGATGATCGTCGTCGAGATGATGGAGCGCAAGCTGGAGGAGGGGATGGTCAAGGTCGAGGCGGCGAGTTTTGCCTATTCCTCGACCGCCTTCCCGATGCTGACCGGCACGCTGATCACCACAGCCGGCTTCATTCCGGTCGGCTTCGCGGCCTCGACCGCCGGCGAATATGTCCGCACCCTGTTCTATGTCGTCGGCATCGCGCTGATCGTCTCCTGGTTCGTCGCGGTCTATTTCACGCCATGGCTCGGCAACATGATCCTCAAGCAGCGCAAGCATGCCGGCAGCCATCACGATGTCTTCGACACGCGTTTCTACCGCCGGCTTCGTGCTACCGTCAGCTGGGCCGTGCGCCATCGCATCATCGTCCTGGTGATGACGCTGGTCACCTTCGGCACCAGCCTGTGGGCTTTCCAGTTCATTCCGCAGAACTTCTTCCCGCAATCGTCGCGGCCGGAAATCCTCGTCGACCTTTGGCTGCCGGAAGGCACCAGCATCAAGGAAGTCGAGGCGCAGGCCAAGGCGCTCGAAACCAAGATGATGGACGACAAGGACAAGCGTTTCATCGCCACCTATATCGGCGAAGGCGCGCCGCGCTTCTTCCTGCCGCTGGACCAGCAGCTGAGCAACCCCAACTTTGCCCAGCTGCTCGTCATGGCCAATGACGAACCGGCCCGCGAACGGCTGATCGTCAAGTTGCGCACCGTTCTGGCTGAAGACTTCCCATCCATCCGTGCCAAGGTCGATCGTCTGTTCCTCGGCCCGCCGACCGGCTGGCCGGTGCAGATGCGCGTCATGGGGCCGGATCGCCAGGAGGTGCGCCGCATCGCCGACCAGGTGAAGGCGAAGTTCCGTGAGGATCCGCTGCTTGGCGCCGTGCATGATGACTGGCTGGAGCCGGTTCCGGCGATGAAGCTGGTCATCGATCAGGATCGTGCCCGCGCACTCGGCGTCACCTCGCAGCGCATCCGCCAGATGCTGCAGGCGGCGATGTCCGGCGCGCCGCTCGACGACTTCCGCGACGGCGAGGAGACGGTGTCCATCGTCGCCCGCGAGCCGGATGCCAGCCGCAGCCTGCTGTCCTCGGTCGACTCGGTCTATATCCCGACCGACTTCGGTGGCTTCGTGCCGCTGTCGCAGGTTGCCAAGGTGGTGCCGGTGCTGGAGCAAGGCATCGAGTGGCGCCGCGACCGTCTGCCGACCATCAGTGTGCGGGCAACGCTGCCCGACGGCGTGCAGTCCAATGACGTCGTCACCAAACTGTACAAGGATATGCAGGGCCTGCGTGACGGATTGGCGCCAGGTTACAAGGTCGAGATCCAGGGCGGTGCGGAGGATTCGGCGGAAAGCCAGGCTTCGATCGCCGCCAAGGCGCCGATCATGCTGGCCGTCATCGTCGTGCTTTTGATGATCCAGCTGCAGAACTTCGGCAAGGCGATGCTGGTGCTGGCGACCGGTCCGCTTGGCATTATCGGTGCTGCCGCGGCACTCTTGATCAGCGGCGCGCCGTTCGGCTTTGTCGCCATTCTCGGCGTCATCGCGCTGCTCGGCATCATCATGCGCAACTCGATCATCCTGGTCGACCAGATCGACCAGGACATCGCCGCGGGCATGGACCGCTACGAGGCGATCATCGGTTCGGCCGTTCGCCGTTTCCGGCCGATCACGCTGACGGCGCTGACGGCGGTGCTGGCGCTGATCCCGATCTCGCGCGGCGTCTTCTGGGGTCCGCTCGCCTACGCCATGATGGGCGGCATCCTCGTTGCCACGGTGCTGACCATCCTGGTCCTGCCTGCCGGCTACGCCCTGTTCTTCGGCCGGGAGCCGAAGAAGCGCGGGGCGGAGGGGCGGACCGACGATCTGGAACTGAGCCAGGAAGCCGAAAAGCCGCAACTGGCGCTGGCCGCCGAATAGACCGATCACGCCAGTCGAAAAGGATCGGGCGCGCCGAAGCGCGCCCGATCCTTTTCACTTTTACGAGGTCAGATGACGAAGAACCAGTTGGCGAGCAGCATCACCACCACGCCGGCGACCAGGGTCAGGTAGGGCAGTATGCCCGCCTTTTTGACCGAGAGGTCGGCCCCCGTCATGCCGAGATCGGCCAGCATGTGGTCGGGGAACTTGCCCTTGTCCTGGATGTAATGGCGGAAGCAGAACACCGGGATGATCAGGGCTGCCGTGATCAGGCCGGCCCACAGCGCCATCGGGTTCCAAACTTTGGCTCCCGCGCCCATGAAGATCATGTTGACATAGGCGAAGATCGCGCCGACGCCGAGCAACCAGCTCGGTGCTTTCCAAGGCCGGGCGATATGGCCGTTGTCGATGCGGTGGATCCAGCCGGCATTGAGGTTGAGGAAGTTGAAGATGATATAGCCGCAGTTCGACACGGCGAGGATGAAGAAGAAGCTCGTCGCGTCGGCAGAGGCGATGGCCAGCACGATCAGGTTGAAGACGAGATCGGTCCACATTGCCCGCGTCGGCGCGCCATGTTCGTTGACATGGCTGAGATAGCGCGGCAGCCAGCCATCGACCGAGCCCTGGTAGAGCGTGCGTGAAGAGCCGGCCATGGCCGTCATGATGCACAGAACCAGAGCCAGGATCATCAGCATCACCAAGAGGCTGTGGATCAGCGCCCCGCCGCCGACCATGCCGGCCAGCGCGTCGGCGACACCGGAGCCGTCGACGATCGGTGTCGCCAGCATGCCGTTGAGGCCAAGCACGCCCTGGAAGGTGAACGGCACCAGGATGAACAGCAGCATGCACAAAAGGCCGGAATAGAAGATGGCCTTGAACGTGTCGGTGCCCGGGTTCTTGAACTCCGAGGTGTAGCAGACGGCGGTCTCGAAGCCGTAGGTCGACCAGGCGGCGATGAACATGCCGCCAAGCACCAGCGTCCAGCCGGCAATGTTCCAGGCGCCGGGCTCGGGCGCGTAGGCTGCCGCCAGCGGCACCAGCGGCGAAAAATTCGCCCAGTTGATCTGGCCGGTGACGATCGGCACGACGCCGACGATCAGCATCGGGATGATGACCAGCAGGCCGATATATTTCTGCACGTTGGCAGTGCCGAGGATGCCGCGATGCTGGATGGCGAAGATGATCAGCATCAGCACCGCGCCGATGAAGAAGGTCGCGTTGAGGGTGAACGAGACCGGCCCCAGCGTGTGGCTGTAGAGCGTCCAGTTGCGGATCACCGGCGTTGCCGCGGTGGTCACCGCCGTGATGGCGTCGGCAGCACTCGTCCCGGCATGCGCGGCGATATAGGCGACGACTTCGGGCGAGGCATCGGTGAACAGCGGCACCGGCGCCAACGCGTTGAGGATATAAGCTGCGGCGATCGAGCAGCCGAGCGACAGCACCGGCGACCAGGCGAACCAGTTGCACCAGACCGACAGCGGCGCGATGAACTTGGAATAGCGCAGCCAAGCGGTGGCGCCGTAGATCGACGCGCCGCCCGACTTGTTCGGAAACAGGCCGGCGATTTCGGCATAGGTGAAGGATTGCAGGAAGCCCATGATCATGGAGAAGATCCAGATCGCGAAGGCCAGCGTGCCGGTCGTGCCGGCAATGCCGCCGATCGAGAACAGGACGAGGGCAGGCACGCCGCTCGCCACCCAGAAGGCGCCGCGCCAGTCGATATTTCGGTGCAACTTGCCTTCGGCAAGCGGCTCCAGGACAGTCGTTATCGTGCTCATATGTCTCTGTTCCCCATTTTGATGTTCCCCGTTCGTGACCGCCGCGGCTTCGCTAGGCTCACCATCGACGCATGCATTGATCGACTGCTGGTGTTTCCACTCAGTCGTATTTTTTTCTTAGGAGTGAAGATTGATCCGGCGCGCTTTCACGTCAAGCGAATTGTCGCGCCGTGCACATCACGCTTGCGAAACATGTCAGCTTCACACTGGCGGGCAGGATTGTTCGGAAAAGGACCAGGGGTCTGGAAACGAAAAACCCGCCGGAGGCGGGTCCCGGCGCAAATCAGCACCATGGACGAATATGTAGCATAGCTGCCCTCAGCAGGTCAAGAAAAAATTCCTATCAGGCTGCCAGCACGGCCTCACTGTCTTCGGAGGAAGGCCGTCAGGAGCGTGGTTTGATCTTTTGCGGATCGTAGTGGGCGAAGGCGACGACGCGCGCCAGCAGCCGTTTGGCATGGCCGTCGAGCTTGCCGATCTCGACCTCGGTACCGACAGCCGAATGGGTGACGTCGAGCCTGGCCAGCGCGACGGTCTTGTTCAACACCGGCGAGCGCATGCCCGACGTGACCACGCCGATCTGGGCGCGGCCGACATGCACGCAATCGCCATGGCCGACGTCGACATTGGCGTCGATGTCGAGGCCGACCAGCTTCGTCTGCGGGTGCTCCTTGCGGCGGATCAGCGCCTCGCGGCCGATGAAATCGTCGGTCTTGCTCTTCAGCGGCACGGTGAAGCCGATGCCGGCCTCGAACGGATCGGTCTGGTCGGAGAATTCGTAGCCGGCGAAGATCAGCCCGGCCTCGATGCGCACCATGTCCAGCGCCTGCAGCCCCATCGGCTTCAGCCCATGCGGCTGGCCGGCTTCCCAGATGGCGTCGAACACCTTTTCGGCGTCGCGCGGATGGCACCAGATCTCGTAGCCGAGTTCGCCGGTATAGCCGGTGCGCGAGACGACGACCGGAATGCCGTTGCCGCCACCAATGCGGGCGACGGCGAAGCGGAACCATTCGAGCTCGTCGATCGACGGCTGCAATGGCGAAGTCCAGATCACTTCTCGCAGGATGTCGCGGCTCTTCGGACCCTGGACGGCGACGTTGTGCATCTGGTCGGTCGACGAGCGCACCAGCACGTTGAGGCCGAGCTTCGTCGCCGTCTCGCGCAGCCATTCGCCGGACAGATCGTCACCGCCGACCCAGCGGAAATTGTCCTTGCCGAGCCGCAGCAGGGTGCCGTCGTCGATCATGCCGCCATGCTCGTAGCACATGGCCGAATAGACCACCTGGCCGACGCCAAGCTTCTTGACGTCGCGGGTCAGCGTGTATTGCAGCAGCGCCTCGGAATCCGGGCCGGTAACCTCGAACTTGCGCAGCGGCGACAGGTCCATGATCACCGCGTCCTGCCGGCAGGCCCAGTATTCCGCGATCGGCCCGTCCTTGGCGAAGGAATTGGCGAGCCAATAGCCCCTGTACTCGCCGAAGTTGCGGGTGTGCTTGGCAAAGCTCGAATGAAAAGCTGTCTCGCGGGTCATTTTCGGTTCCGAATCGGGCGTCATGCGTCTGGCGATCGCTCGCGAGAATTTGTGCTGGCCGGAATAGGTCCGCACATGGATGTCGGTCGGGTTCCAGCCATTGGCCGGCGTCGTGTCGTCGGGGCAGGCGGAGGACACGCAGACGATGTCGGTGAGCGCCCTGAGCAGCACATAGTCACCCGCCCGCGACCACGGCTCGTCGGACACCATGACGCCATGCGCGTCGATCGCCGTGTTGAAGAAGAAGTTGATCGCCATCCAGCCCGCGCGGGGATTGACGCCCTTGCCGGCCAGAGCGCCGTTGAAATTCTCCGAGCAGTTGGTGTGGCCGGGATAGCCGATGTCGTCGTAATATTTGGCCGCGCAGGCGAGCGCGAAGGCGTCGTGCCGGCCGCATGTGTCCTGGATAACCTCGACCAGCGGCTCCATGTCCTGGTCGTAGTATTTGGAATGCAGGCCGGGCATCGGGTAGCTTGCACCCATCAGCGTGCGCGTCGTCGTCACGTCGAGCGGATGATCCAGTCCCCTGTCCAGCTTGCGCGCCGAAAAGCACTGGAAATCGGTGCACTGGCGCCCGTCGACATCGATGATCTGGAGATAGTCGCCGGCCTTGACGAAATAGGCCTCCGCCGTCGCCGAATGGACACGCAAATCGAGCACCGGGTCGGCCAGCGGATCGGCCAGTAGCGATTTCGCCGCCGGGCGGATCGTGGCGCGGCGAACGATGGCAGTCAGCGGCGTCGCCGTGTCGTGGCCATCGACCAGCATCGGTCCACCGGGCGCGGCGATGATCAGCGAGCCGTCACGCGTGACCGTGAATGTTTGTTCTGTACCGGCAGGCGTAGTGGCGCCGAACACCCGCACGGCCTTGGCATGGTCAAGCTGCACCTGCCGGCGCGCGAGCCCGCCTCGCAGCGAGGCGAGACTGTCGTCACCCTCTATGAGCAGCGCCTTGATGCCGGCAGCGTTGCTGTTCGATGCTTCACCAAAAATGCCGGGATCGGTCGCGCCGCTCCTGTCCCAAGCCAGCAACTCGCAGGCCTGGCCGCCCTCGACATTGCGCACGGTGATCGTGTCGCCGGCCTCGATATCGATGAGCACCGCGCCATTGCCATGGATCGTATAACGCTCCATGCCCGGCGGCAGCGCGATCTGGCCGGGCCTCAGGATGAGGCTCGGCCGCGGCGGTCCGGCAGCAATTGCGGGGTAGGGCGACTGGCTCATTTCAGCCTTGCGGTTCGAGAAACAAGTTTGCCTGTGTGTGAAATTATTTTAGCGGTAAGAATAGGCAGCCTGGTTGGGTTTGGCAAGGCGGAGCTTGACCGTCGGTGCAATCGCTCGGGCTTGAACTCGCCACTCCGCCTCGCCTTCGGAGCGTCGGCGCTGCCCCTCATCTGCCTGCCGGCATCTTCTCCCCGTGAACGGGGCGAAGGACGCTGTCCTCATCGGTTTCGCCAATCGCCAACGGTGCAAAAAAGTGCCGGCTTTGCGGTCCAGCTTCTTTCTCCCCGTTTACTGGGAGAAATGCCCGGCAGGGCAATGGGCGACTATCTGTGGTGTCAAGTTGCATTGGCGAACTC
>NZ_RZQY01000253.1:0-7845 GCF_003998575.1 Mesorhizobium sp. M7A.F.Ca.CA.001.10.2.1
CCGCTGGTCAAAGGCAACGTGTTCCGCATGGTGGTGATCGGCACGGTGACGCTGGCCATCGGCTTCTACGTCGCCAACGCGCTGGCGCCGCTGTTCACCAGCGCAGCAGTCTCGTCGGGCTTCAAGCTGCCGGCGGACGCGCTGCAGATCACCTCGGTGGTCGACGGCTTCCTGTGGGTGCCTTACGTGGTCATCGAGGCGATCCAGGGGATGGGGCTTGTCGGCATCATCGTGATCGCAGTGGTCATCGCGGCATTGTTTGTCCTCTACCGCCGCAATCCGCTCGGCTGGGAGCGGGCCGCGGGCGCCGAGGACGAGCCGGCCGAAGAGACGGCCTGAACCTGATAGCGTCCACCCTCAAACCGATCGTGCGCCCTTCCCGCGGCGCACGATTTCATAGACGGAGCAAAGAATGTCCGACGGACTCATGCAGCTTCTGGACCCTGACGCGATCGTGCTCGGATCCGATGCCTCGACCAATGAGGAGATCATCCGCATCCTGGCGGGCCGGCTGGAGAGACTTGGCTATGTCAAAAGCAGCTATGCCGACGCGGTCGTGCGCCGCGAATTGACCATCCCGACCGGACTGCCGCTGGAACGCTCCGATAATGTCGCGGTGCCGCACACCGATCCGGAGCATGTGCTGAAGCCTGGCATCGCGATGGGCACATTGAAGCAACCAGTGACCTTCGCCAACATGGAGGATCCCGACGAGATGCTGCCGGTCGGCTTCGTCTTCCTGCTTGCCATCAACGACAAGGACAAGCAGATTGAGGCGCTGCAGGCCGTCATGGCCACCATCCAGAACCCGCAAGCCTTGGATGATTTGAGGTCGGCCAGAACCCTCGAAGACGTGCGAGCCGTACTCGGCTGAAACAAGGAGAAGCAGAGATGTCGAGACAGAAAACCATTCTCTTTGCCTGCGGCACGGGCATCGCCACCTCGACCGCGGTCAATGTCGCCGTCACCGAGGAAATGAAGAAACGCGGCCTCACCTTCAATGCCCAGCAGGCGAAGGCCACCGAAGTGCCCGGACTGGCCGACAATGTCGACTTCATCGTCGCAACCACCCCGATCTCCGCTTCGGTCACCAAGCCGGTGATCAAGGGCCTCGCCTTCCTCACCGGCATCGGCAAGGACAAGGTGCTCGACGAGATCGAGGCGCAGTTGCGCAAATGACGGCACAGACGCTACGCGCAGGCTGACGCGGCTTCACACCACCCTGACATAGCTCGTCATTCCCGATTTCTGGTGCTCGATGATGTGGCAGTGCAGCAGCCAATCGCCGGGATTGTCGGCGACGAAGCCGAGCTGAACCTTCTCGTTGGGCTGGATGAGATAGGTGTCGGAAATCACAGGCTGAACCTGGCGCGTCGAGGATGACAGCACTTTGAAGCTCATACCGTGCAGATGCATCGGATGAGATTGCGGCGTCAGGTTCTCCATGTCGATGACGTAGCTTTGGCCAAGCTTCAATTCGGCCAGTGGCGCGGTCGGGTCCTTGGTGTCGCCTGGCCACGGCACTTTGTTGAGGGCCCAGAAACTATAGCCAAGCGAACCGCAGATGCCATCGCTCGGGACGTTTTCCGCCGTGGCGCTTAGTGCCAGGGAAATATGCCTGGCACTGGCGAGATCCACTTCCGCCACCGGATTGAGCTCCAGCGGAGCAACATCGCGAATGTCCCGTTTGAGGGATTTTCCTGTCGCGCGCAGGGTCGCCAGGATTTTTGGCTTGGTGCCCCTGACGTCCCTCAAGCTGACCATCGCGCCTTCATTGTCGGGCATGCGTATGGCCAGCTCCATGCGCTGGCCGGGTCCGAGCAGCAAGGCGTCGGGCGAAAAACGCTCAGGCACCGGATTGCCGTCGAGCGCCATGACACTCGCCTCCGCACCGTCGACGCGGAAAGCGTAGATGCGCGTCACGTCGGTGATGGCGACACGCAGCCGCGCAAGTCCGCCGGCCGGCGCATCATATTGCGGCTGGTCGAGCCAGTTGGCGGTGCGTACCGTGCCGTAAGTGCCGGTTCTCGCGGCATCGCGCGGCCGGAACTGGTCGATGAACTGACCGTCGTCGCCGAGGCGCCAGTCGCGCAAATTGAGGACGATTTCGGCATCGAATTTCGGATCGTTGGGATTCTCGACCACGATCACGCCGGTCAGGCCATGGCCCATCTGCTCCAGCGTGTTGCAATGCGGGTGGTACCAGAAGGTGCCGGCATCGGGCGACGTGAAGGCGTAGTCGAAATGATCGCCGGTGTAGACGTAGGGCTGTACCAGAAACGGCACGCCGTCCATCTTGTTGGGAACGCGAATACCGTGCCAGTGGATCGTCGTCGGATCGTCGATCGCGTTGACAAGGCGTGCTGCGAAGGGCTCGCCCTTTTTCATCCTGAGCACGGGCGGCATTCCGGCGTTGCCATAGGTCAGCACATCCCTGGTCTGGCCGACATCCATCAGCTTCGCCTGGATCTTTGCCGTCTGCAAAACCACCGGCTCAGGCGTCGCGGCGGCCCAGCCACCAAGCCGGCCCATCGCCGAAAGCCCGATCCCGCCCGCGCCGGCAACCGCAGCCGTCTTCAAAAGCCTGCGGCGTGTGAGTAAGGTCATTCGGCGCTCCAACTATAAAGACGGCTGCCCGCGCAGGTGTAACCGCCGCGCCACGGATCACAAGCCGGCAACCAGCGCAAATTCTGTTGAACGCATGGCGCCGCTATTCAGCCGCCTCGGCATAGTGTGCCGGTACGTAGTTGAGGATGGGGCCAAGCCAGCGCTCTACCTCGGCCAATGGCATCGCCTTGCGGCGTGCGTAATCCTCGACCTGGTCGCGTTCGACCTTGGCGACGCCGAAATAATAGCTTTCGGGATGCGCCAGATAGATGCCTGATACCGAGGAACCCGGCCACATTGCATAGCTTTCGGTCAGGCTCACGCCTGCATTGCGCTCACCGTCGAGCAGCCGGAACAAAGTCGCCTTCTCGGTGTGATCGGGCTGCGCCGGATAGCCGGGCGCCGGACGAATGCCGCGATAGGGTTCGCCGATCAGTTCGTCCGGCGCCAGCGCTTCATCTGAAGCATAGCCCCAGAATTCCTTGCGCACCTTCTCATGCATCCGCTCGGCAAAGGCTTCGGCGAAGCGGTCTGCCAGCGCCTTGACCATGATCGACGAATAATCATCATTCGCTCGCTCGAACCGTTCGGCGATAGCCACCTCCTCGATGCCGGCGGTGACGATAAAGCCGCCGATGTAATCCGGCTTGCCGCACTCCGCTGGCGCGACGAAGTCCGCCAGTGCGACATTGGCCTTGCCGTCGCGCTTGGTCAGCTGCTGGCGCAAGGTAAAGAAGGTCGCCAGTTCCTGCGACCGCTTTTCGTCCGTGAACAGCCTGATGTCGTCGCCGACGGCATTGGCCGGCCAGAAACCGACGACGCCGCGCGGCGCGAACCATTTCTCGGCGATGATCTGCTTCAGCATCGCCTGCGCATCCTCGAACAGCTGGCGCGCGGCGGCGCCTTGCGCCTCGTCTTCGAGAATTTTGGGATAACGGCCCTTCAGCTCCCAAGTCTGGAAGAACGGCGTCCAATCGATGTAGCGCGCGAGTTCGGTGAGATCCCAGTTCACGAATACCTTGACGCCGGTAAAGGACGGCTTCGGCGGCTCGTAGGCAGACCAGTCGATCCGGTGCGCATTGGCCCTCGCCTTGGCCAGCGGCAGCCGTTGCTTGTCGGCTTCGGAGCGGGCATGCGCATCGGCGACCTTCTTGTATTCGGTGCGCACCGTGTCGACATAGCCGCCCTTGGTCTCGTTCGACAGCAAGGACGACACGACACCCACCGCCCGGCTGGCGTCGGTGACGTAGACCGTCTGGCCCTTGGTGTAGCGCGGGTGGATCTTCACCGCCGTGTGCACACGGCTGGTCGTCGCGCCGCCGATCAGCAGCGGAATGTCGAAGCCTTCACGCTCCATTTCCGAAGCCATGTGCACCATCTCATCGAGAGACGGCGTGATCAGGCCGGAAAGGCCGATGACATCGACATTTTGCTCACGGGCCGTCTGCAGGATCTTGGCCGCCGGCACCATGACGCCGAGATCGACGATCTCGTAGTTGTTGCAGGCGAGCACGACGCCGACGATGTTCTTGCCGATGTCATGGACATCGCCCTTGACCGTCGCCATCAGGATCTTGCCCGCTGTCTGGCGTTCGCCATTGTCGATGCCGTTGGCGGCGTTGGCCAGCTTCTCGGCCTCCATATGCGGCAGCAATCCGGCGACGGCCTGCTTCATCACCCGCGCCGATTTCACCACTTGCGGCAGGAACATCTTGCCCGCGCCGAACAGGTCGCCGACGACGTTCATGCCGGCCATCAGCGGGCCTTCGATGACATGCAGCGGCCGCTCGGCGGCAAGCCGCGCTTCCTCGGTGTCGGCGTCGATGAATTCGGTGATGCCGTTGACCAGTGCATGGCTGATCCGCTGTTCGACAGTCCATTCGCGCCAGGCGAGATCGCGCTCCTGCGCTTCCTTCCCGGCCGTGCCTTTGAAGCGTTCGGCAATCTCCAGCATGCGTTCGGTGGCGGTGCCGCCGGCCCTGGGCGCGCGGTTGAGCACGACGTCCTCGCAGGCCTCGCGCAGATCAGGCTCGATCGTATCGTAGACGGCAAGCTGACCGGCATTGACGATGCCCATGTCCATGCCGCGCTGGATGGCATGGTAGAGGAACACGGCATGCATGGCCTCGCGCACCGGCTCGTTGCCGCGGAACGAGAAGGACAGGTTCGACACGCCGCCGGAGATATGAACATGCAGCAGCGTCGCGGTGATCTCGCCGGCCGCCTCGATGAAGTCGACACCGTAATTGTCGTGCTCCTCGATGCCGGTGGCAATGGCGAAGACATTGGGATCGAAGACGATGTCCTCGGGCGGGAAGCCGGCCTGCTCGGTCAGGAGCTTGTAGGCGCGCGTGCAGATCTCGACCTTGCGCGCCTTGGTGTCGGCCTGGCCGTCCTCATCGAAAGCCATGACGACCACGGCGGCGCCATAGGCCCGCACCAGCCTGGCATGATGCAGGAATGCCTCTTCGCCCTCCTTCATCGAAATGGAGTTGACCAGCGGCTTGCCCTGCACGCATTTCAAGCCGGCTTCGATGATCTCCCATTTCGAACTGTCGACCATGACGGGAACGCGGGCTATGTCCGGCTCGGCGGCGATCAGGTTGAGATAGTCGACCATCGCCTTCTTCGAATCGATCAGCCCCTCGTCCATGTTGATGTCGATGATCTGCGCGCCATTGGCGACCTGGTCGCGCGCGACGTCGAGCGCGGCGACATAGTCGCCTGCCGTGATCAGTTTCCTGAACTTGGCCGAGCCGGTGACGTTAGTGCGCTCGCCTACATTGACGAACGGAATCTCGTCGGTGAGCGTGAACGGCTCCAGCCCGGACAGGCGCATCTTGGGCTCGATGTCTGGAATGGCACGTGGCGGATATTTCTTCACCGCTTCGGCGATGGCGCGGATGTGCTCGGGCGTCGAACCGCAGCAGCCGCCGACGACATTGACCAGTCCCTCGCGGGCAAACTCCTCGATCTGCGCGGCCATGAAGTCCGGGCTCTCGTCATACCGACCGAATTCATTGGGCAGGCCGGCATTCGGATAGGCGCAGGTGAAGGTGTTGGCGACGCCTGAAATCTCGGCCAGATGCGCCCGCATCGCATTGGCGCCGAGCGCGCAGTTGAGGCCGATGGTGAAGGGGCTGGCATGGCGCACCGAATGCCAGAAGGCGGTCGGCGTCTGGCCCGACAGCGTGCGGCCGGAGAGGTCCGTGATGGTGCCCGAAATCATCACCGGCAGGCGCACGCCCTTTTCGATGAAGATCTCTTCCGCTGCGAAGATCGCCGCCTTGGCATTCAGCGTGTCGAAGATCGTCTCGATCAGGATGATGTCGGCGCCGCCATCGATCAACCCGCGCAGCTGCTCGCCATAGGCGAGGCGCAGGTCGTCGAAGGTCACGGCGCGGTAGCCGGGATTGTTGACGTCGGGCGACATCGAGGCGGTGCGGTTGGTCGGCCCGAGTGCGCCGGCGACAAAGCGGCGCTTACCGTCCTGCTGCTCGGCACGAACAGCAGCGCGGTGTACCAGCCGCGCGCCATCGCGGTTCAGCGCGTAGACGGCATCTTCCATGCCGTAGTCGGCCTGTGCGATCGAGGTCGAGGAGAAAGTGTTGGTTTCGAGGATGTCGGCGCCCGCGATGGCGTATTGATAGTGGATCTCCTCGATCGCCCCGGGCTGCGTCAGGATCAGAAGATCGTTGTTGCCTTGCTGATGGCAGGCGCAGCCGGCGAAGGCCTCGCCGCGAAACTGGTCCTCGTCAAAGCCGAGGCCCTGGATCTGTGTGCCCATGGCGCCGTCGAGGATGAGAATGCGCTCGCGTGCTGCCGCAGTGAGCGCCGCAAGCACTTCCGAACCGTCGGGTTTTGCCGCTACGGGGCCGAACAATGCGTCCAGCGATGCAGAATTCTGCGACATTTTTTATCCCTTTGGCGACAGACCTTTTCATGTCACATAAGGATATCTTTATGTCAATATACGACAGATGCTCGCCATTGTCACCCCACCCATCACGAAGTGGGGTCTGAGGCGCGGTTTACTACGAACCTACGCTCTGTCGACGCTTGCCAGGAAGCGGGCGAAGATCGGATCAAAACGATCCGGCGAATCCCAGAACGGCGCGTGGCCGGATTTGTCGAGCAGATGGGCCTTGCCTTCCCATAGATTGGAGAATTTCACAGCGGAGACGAAATCGGTGTTGACGAATGGCTCGTCGATGCCGTTCAGAACGGCGATCGGCGGCGTCTTGCCGGCCACGATTTCGCGCTGGTTCCGGCCGGTGCCGGCCGCGAACTTTTCGAACATCAGGCGCCGCGCCCGCCCATCGGTGCGCGCCACCGTGTCGATGAGAAACGGCTCGAACGGCTCGCCGCAAGTGCTGCGCGCATAGGCCTCGACATCGGCGCCGCTGAAGGTTTCCTGCCCCGCGAGGTGCATATGCGGGCTCGGCTTGAATCCGTTGCCGACCTCCTCGGGCGAGACGGGCGGCGTGCCGGTGATCATCAGGCCAAGCAGGCCGGGAAAGCGGTCGATCATCTCAAGCCCGATATGGCCGCCGAGCGACCAGCCGAAGACGATGGCCTTGTCGATGCCGAGCAGCCCAAGCACTTCGGTCATGGCATCGGCATAGCCTTCCATGCTGTAGGAACGCTCAGGATCGATCGCATCGCCGGACGCTCCGTGGCCGGGCAGGTCGGGAGCGATCAGGTGGTAGCGCTCGCCCAACGGGCCGTCCAACTGGTTGCGGAAAACGGCGCTGGAAGATGAATTGCCGTGGATCAGCATGACAGCGGTGCCCTGGCCACTGGTCTGGCGCACCGCGATCTTGCCGTGGCTGGTGTCAAGGGTCTTCTGCGCGATCGTCATTGTCCGCTCCGTTATAATTGCCTTGTTTTAGTGCAGTTGCGCAGCAAAGCGCCACGGCTTCCATACCTTTGCGGGAACCATCTTCCCGGCCAGGTTGCGTTGAAAAATCCTTTTCAAATAAGAACAATTATGCGTAGATTGTCAATTATCCAACTCCCGATGAACGGGAGGAAACAGGGAACAGCACGATGAAGCCCAAATCCGCCGCAAGTCGAATCCGCCATATGCTGATGAGCACCACGCTGATCGGCATGTTTGCCGCATCAGCCGCCCCCGCCTTTGCCGACGTCGTCAAGATCGGCCTGCTTGCGCCGCTGACCGGCCCTGCCGCGGCGGACGGCCAGGAATTCCAGCGCGGCGTGCAGATGGCCATCGAC
>NZ_RZQY01000254.1:0-7831 GCF_003998575.1 Mesorhizobium sp. M7A.F.Ca.CA.001.10.2.1
GCCTCGATGGCTCGGGGGTCGATGTCAACGGAAGTGTGCCGCAAAGGGTTGCCAACGGCACCCACGCGATGCAGGTCGACCTCACCGCCACCAAATCGAGCGGTATCTTTCCCGCCGGCAACTATCAGGGCACGGTCACCGTGCGCTGCGAATAAGGCCACGACACCTCAAATCGGACTGGACCATGCGCGTGGTCTGGCAAGCCGCGGCCTTACAGGTTAGCTTCCACGCAATCGGAACGATCTGCGTTCGCCCGGACGCACGAAGACGCTCCGATATTTTGAATTTGCGTTGCCAGGAGGCCCTGCTTGATTATCGTCATCGGCTCGATCAACCTCGACCTTATCGCCAAGGTCGACCGCTTGCCGAGTCCCGGCGAGACGGTGGGCGGCTCGGCCTTCACCACCGCACCTGGGGGCAAGGGCGCCAACCAGGCACTGGCCGCCGCACGCGCCGGCGCCTCGGTGCGCATGGTTGGCGCCGTCGGCAGGGACAGCTTCGCCGCCGAGGCACTGGCCTTGCTGCGCGACGGCAAGGTCGACCTGTCCGGCGTTGCCGAGACTCATGCCTCGACCGGCACGGCACTGATCATGGTCGCCGACGACGGCGAGAACATCATCGCCGTGGTGCCGGGCGCCAACGCTTCCGTGGTGCCAGGCGATCTCTCCAAGGCCTTTCTGAAAAAAGGCGACGTCGTGCTGCTGCAAAATGAGATTCCGCTGGCCACCGTCGATGCCGCCCTCGACCAGGCAAGGGCGGCCGGCGCCATTACCGTGCTCAACACGGCGCCTTTCCAGGGGCAGGCAGCCGGCTTTCTCGGCAAGGCGGACTATGTCGTCGCCAACGAAACCGAGTTCGACCTCTATGGCGAAGCGCTGTCGCTGCAAGGCCGCGACCGGGCGGCCCGTATGCGCGACTTTGCCGGAAAGACCGGCCGCACCGTCGTCGTCACGCTCGGCGGCGACGGCGTGATGGCGGCAACGCCGAGCGAATTCCTCACCGTTCCGGCACGCAAGATCACCCCTGTCGACACGGTCGGCGCCGGCGATACGTTCTGCGGCTATTTCGCCGCCAGCCTGTCGTCGGGCCTCACGCTCGAACAGGCGCTGGCGCGCGCTGGCGCGGCCGGTTCGCTGGCCTGCCTGAAGCCTGGCGCCCAACCGGCGATCCCGCTCGCCAAAGACGTCGATCAGGCGCTGCAGGAAACCCGTTAAAATGCTGCGTCCGCAAACGAAACATGCCGTGCCGCCGGCAAGCGACATCTGCCGCCTGTCCGCTGTCGAACTCGCCGGCGCGATCCGGGAGAGAGAGCTTTCCGTGCGCGAGGTGGTGGCGGCATTCCTCGATCGCATCGAGGCGGTCAATCCGCTGGTCAACGCCATCGTCTCCTTGCGCGATCGCGCCGATATCCTGCGCGAAGCCAATGCGGCCGATGCCAGCCTGTCGCGAGCCGAAGCGGCGGGTCCACTTTTCGGCATGCCGATCGCCATCAAGGATCTCGCCTCGACCACGGGCCTCAGGACCTCCTTCGGCTCGCCGATCTTCGCCGATTTCGTGCCGCAGGAAGACGATTTCTTTGTCGAGCGCATCCGCAATGCCGGCGCCATCATCATCGGAAAGACCAACGTCCCCGAATTCGGGCTTGGCTCCAACACCTACAACGCCGTGTTCGGGCCGACGTTGAACGCGTTCGATCCGGCCCTGACCGCCGGCGGCTCGAGCGGCGGCGCGGCGGTGGCCCTGGCGCTTAACATGGTGCCCGTCGCCGATGGCAGCGACTTCGGCGGCTCGCTGCGCAACCCGGCCGCCTGGAACAATGTTTTTGGCTTCCGCCCGTCGCAAGGACTTGTTCCCGGCGGACCCGATTTCGAAGTCTTCCATGCGCAGATGGGCGTCGACGGGCCGATGGGCTGCAACGTTCGTGATATGGCCCTGCTGCTCGATGTGCAGGCCGGTTACCACCCGCGCGCGCCATTGTCCTACGAGAAACCCGGCTCGTTCCTCGAAGGGCTTGGAATACCGGCAACTGGTGGCCGCATCGCCTGGCTCGGCGACCTCGGCGGTCATCTGCCGGTTGAAACAGGCATTCTCGGCCTGTGCGAGGCGGCACTTGGCCGCTTTGCGGATGCATCCTTCCCTAGCGAACCCCTGCTGCCGGATTTCGATTTCGAAGCGCTGTGGCAGGCCTTCGTGACGCTGCGCCAGGCCAGCAGCGGCTGCGCGCTCAAAACCCACTATGACGATCCCGCGAAGCGCCGCCTGCTCAAGCCGGAAGCCATCTGGGAAGTGGAGAACGCCATGCGGCTGACGGCGCCGCAGATCCGCGCCGCCTCCGTGACCCGTACATCCTGGCATCGCACGCTGTTGTCGATCTTCGACCGCTATGATCTCGTCGCGCTGCCGACCGCGCAGGTCTTCCCCTTCGATGTCGATACGCATTGGCCGCGTGAGGTCGCCGGACGCGCAATGGACAGCTATCACCGCTGGATGCAGGTTTCCGCCTTCGCGACCTTGGGCGGCTGCCCGGCGGCCAACGTGCCGGTCGGCTTCGACGATAGGGGCCGACCGATGGGCATGCAACTGATCGGCCGGCCGCGCGGCGACCTCGCCGTGCTGAAGGCGGCGGCGGCCTATGAGGCAACGCTGCCTTGGCAGACCGGCGCCTGAACCGAGCGGACTGGCGTGTCGCAGGGCGCTAGTTAGCGGCTTGCACCGGCTGCGCTGCTATGCATTGATTGTCCTCAAGCCGCGCCGCATCGGCGGCATTCCTGGGGAAAAGTCATGTCGCTCGAACTCTACGCCGCCTATGTCCTGGCTTGCATCGTCATCATCCTGGTGCCCGGCCCAACGGTCACGCTGATCATCGCCAACAGCATCCGCCATGGCTCCCGCGCCGGTCTCGCCAATGTCGCCGGCACGCAGGCAGGGCTTGCCGTGATGATCGCCATCGTCGGCATCGGCCTCAACACACTGATCTCGGGCATGGGCCACTGGTTCGAGTGGGTGCGGCTGATCGGCGCCGCCTATCTGATCTGGATGGGTGTGCAGATGTTCCGTTCCAAAGGCACGCTGAACGCCGATGGAACGGCCAGGAAACCGCGCGGCGGCTTCTTCCTGCAGGGCCTGCTGGTGGCGCTCAGCAACCCCAAGACGTTGATCTTCTTCGGCGCCTTCTTTCCGCAGTTCATTTCGCCGCAAGGCAACTACTCGCTGCAGATCGCCATCATGGGCCTGACCGCCATGATCTTCGCCGCCTTCTCGGATTCGACCTATGCGCTGGCCGCCGGCCGCGCCGGGCGCCTGCTGTCGGCCGGCCGCATCAAGCTTTTGTCGAGGATCAGCGGCAGCTTCATGGTCGGCGGCGGCCTGTGGCTGGCGCTTTCAAAGGCAAAGTAACAGCGCGCCGACAAGCCGGGACTCTAACAGCAATTTCCTGAAACAGGGAGGCCGATTGAAAGTCGGCCTTCTGTCCACCACATGAATCGGCGGTTTGGGGGTTCACGTCGATGTCGTGGACTTTTGCGGATGTGAAAGGGCACGTGCTGGGCGTGATCCTGATTGTTGCTTTGTTTGCGGCGGTGTTGGTCCTTGATCCGCTCAAGTGGACGAATATGGCAAGCCCAATCCGGTCGGTCGTCACCGTCGACGCAATGGTCAGAAGTGTCCAGTGGGACCGCGTCGGCATCTATCTGGTCTCTGTCGAGAACGGTCCGTCTGTTCTCATCAAGGACAAACGCCTGCATCTGATCGGCTCGCGCATAAGCATTGAACGCGTCACGCGCGACAATGGAACGATCTTTTATCGGTTTCCAGAGTGAACTGGCGGCTGGCGCCTCTTCCCTCGCCCCGGTTACGGGGGATGGGGTGGTCGCGAAGCGATAGGGTGAGGGGCAGCGCCGAGGGCGCAAGCAGAATCTCAACGTTTGTGCCGCCCCTCACCCGCCTGCCGGCACCTTCTCCCCGTAAACGGGGAGAAGGAGGCTCACAGCCGCCCCAGCCTCTCCACCAGTAGCGCGAAAAATCCGTCATGGTCGATGTCGCGCATCACCATGGCGTTCTTTGGCCGCTTGGTGACGCCCCACCAGTCGATCACGGTCATGCCCATGGTCAGTTCCGAGGCGGTTTCCACGCTGACGTTGCAGTTGCGGCCCTTGAACAGGTCAGGCTTTAACAGATAGGCGATGACGCAAGGGTCGTGCAGCGGGCCGCCGTCGGTGCCGTATTTCTCCTCGTCGAAGCGCTCGAAGAATTCCAGCATCTCGGCGGTGGCGGTGCCGACCTTGGTGCCGAGCGCGCGGAAGGTTTGCGTGCGCTTGGCGGTGGTCAGCGCCTTATGGGTGACGTCGAGGGGCATCATCACGATCGGAATACCGGATTTGAACACGACATCGGCGGCCTGCGGATCGACATAGATGTTGAATTCGGCGGTCGGGGTGACATTGCCGCCCTCGAAGAAGCCGCCGCCCATCAGCACGATTTCCTTGATGCGCGGTGCAATGCGCGGCTCGCGGATCAGCGCCAGCGCAATGTTGGTGAGCGGGCCGAGCGCACAAAGCGTGATCGTGCCGCTTTCTTCCCCCATCAGCGTCTCGACGATGAAATCGACCGCGTACCGGTCCTGCAGCTTCATCGTCGGTTCTGGCAATTGCGGTCCGTTGAGACCGGTCTTGCCATGCACTTCCTCGGCGGTGACCAGTTCGCGCATCAGGGGCCGGATGGCGCCGGCATAGACCTTGATGTCCGGACGGCCGGCCAACTCGCAGATCTTGCGGGCATTCTTTTCGGTAAGCTTCAGCGGCACGTTTCCGGCAACGGCTGATATGCCGACGATCTCCAGTTCGGAGCTGCCGAGCGCCAGCAATATGGCGACGGCATCATCCTGACCGGGATCCGTGTCGATGATGATCTTGCGTGATTGGGGCATTTCAATTCCTTGTTTGGCGAGGTCGTGGGCTTGAACCGATCCGATCGAAACATCCAAATGACGCCGAAGCGGTCGCGAGCTGCCATGTCGAACCGCTCGACCGGGAAAGACAATTCCCGACCTGCGCGCTTCTCCTTGCATCTGCTCGCCGTTTCAAGCGCCATGTCGGTCATTCCTGTGAGTCCACGCCTGGTCTTTTTGAGCGGGTCTGTTGACGGCTTGAACTTGGTCGCGGGGCGGACCATATCAAGGCCATCGGGAAAAATGCCATCTGGGTTTTTCCACTTTATGTCGCTCTTGAGAGGACAGTGTAACATGAGCCGAATGACGCCCTTTTCCAGCCCGCTTCTCCTTGGTTTCGACGCCATGGAAAAGACCCTGGAACGCCTGGCGAAATCCGGCGACAGCTACCCTCCCTACAACATCGAACGCCTCAGCGGCGCCGACGGCAAGACCGAAAGGTTGCGCATTACATTGGCGGTCGCCGGTTTCGCCGAAAGCGATCTCGATGTCACCACGGAGGAAAACCAGTTGGTCGTGCGCGGCCGTCAGACCGACGACACCGAGCGCGAATTTCTTCATCGCGGCATCGCCGCGCGCCAGTTCCAGCGCTGTTTCGTGCTGGCCGACGGCATGCGGGTGATCGCGGCGGAGTTGAAGAACGGTCTTTTGTCGATCGACCTCGATCGGCCGGAGTCCGAACGGCTGGTACGGAAAATAAACATATCGGTGAAAGACTGATCTTTACCACTGCATCGGCCGGAAATCGGCTCCGACTTCCGAAAGCACGATGCAGCAAATTGAAATGGCTCTCATGCGGGATGGCCTTGAGCGGCGTCCTCGCGCCAAGGAGGCTTTGAAATGACCAGAACTGAAAACATCACCATGACCAATGGCGAATTCGCTCATCTCGGCGAAGGCTCGGTCGCTTATCTCAGAAAGGTCTCGAGCGACGAATTGCTCGGCCGTTTCCCCAATCTCGGCGAAATCGCCCCCGGCATGGAACTGTGGGCCTTGTTTGCCGCCAATGGCCAGCCGATCCTGCTTTCCGATGCGCGTGACCGCGCTCTGGCCGGCGCCATGGAAAACGACCTGACCACCGTCGCCATTCATTGACAGCGATTCCGGCTGAAACGGAAAGGGCCGCCCATGGCGGCCCTTTAGCGATATCATTCTCGAAATTCAGGCCGCGTGCGAAGCCTGGGTGTCCGACAACAGCGCGTGGATAGCGGCGGCGTCGCGCGTACCCCTGATCTTGGCCACCGTGTCGGCATCGCGCAGGACCCGCGCGATGCGCGACAGTGCCTTGAGGTGGTCGGCGCCCGCCCCTTCCGGCGCCAGCAGCAGAAACACCAGATCGACGGGCTGATCGTCCAGCGATTCGAAATCGACAGGCGTCTCCAGCCGGGCGAAAACACCTGCGATGCGTTTCACGCCGGCCAGCTTGCCGTGCGGAATGGCGATGCCGTTGCCGACGCCGGTCGAACCCAGGCGCTCACGCTGCAGGATGGTGTCGAACACCTCCCGCTCCGGAATGCCGGAAATCGCCGCTGCCCGTTCGGACAGCAGTTGCAGCAGCTGCTTCTTGGAGTTCGCCTTCAACGCCGGCAGTATCGCCGGAACGTTGATAAGATCGCTCAGATCCATGCTAGAAAATCCCTTGTTCGCCTGCCGTCACCAGTCCCCACCCCTCGTGCGGCCGGCTCTTATTGCCGTGCGACCCTTGTCGTCACCGTGCGACCTTTGTCGTCACGCTTGCGCGACCTTGGTCGTCGACGGGTCGATCCAGCCGATATTTCCATCGGGTCGGCGATAGACGATGTTGAGATGGTCGGTTCCCGCATTGCGGAAGACAAAGACCGGGCTGTCCTTGGTGTCGAGTTCGATGACCGCCGACGCCACCGACATGGTCTTCAGCGTCATGGTTGATTCGGCGACGATGGCGGGCGCGAAATTCTCCGGAATGTCCTCGTCGTCATCGGCAAGCGGCGCCATCACCGTGTAGGCGATGTCGGTCGGCTGGCCGTTGGCGGCGCCCGAATTGTGCGATTTCAGCCTGCGCTTGTAGCGCCTCAGGCGGGTTTCCAGACGGTCCGCCGCCGCCTCGAAGGCTAGCGTCGGATCCTGGGCATCGCCGGTGGCCTGCAGCGAAGCGCCGGAATCCAGCCGGATCATGCAGTCCGCCGAATAGCGCGAGCCCGATTTGATGACCGTGACATGTCCGGCAAAGCCGCGATCGAAATATTTGCCGATCGCTTCGCCGACGCGATCATTGATGCGTGTCCGAAACGCATCGCCGATATCCATGTGTTTTCCCGATATGCGCAGATTCATCTGAAAACTGACCTTCCTTGCTCAGGCTTCAAACTGGCCCGAGTTTATACTCGTGATCCGTGCGCACAAGCTTTGCGGCGTCACTTGCGCCGATTTTAAATCCAAACTTTCCGGTTGATCACAAGCCGCCCTTTGACCGTCCCGAGGCCAACGTCGTGACGGACCATCCGCATGCGGGCATCTAGCCCGTCTCATGCGGGCGGGCTTCTAGCCACTTCACCGCGGCTTGTCAATGAAGTGCCGGCCTGTGGAAAATCGACCCGCTCAGCGCCCGGCGCTGGCCATCGCCCGTTTCTCGCGTCGGCGCTGCACCGAAGAGGGGATATTCATGCCTTCCCGGTACTTGGCGACCGTACGTCTTGCAATGTCGACGCCACTTTCGCGCAACATGTCGACGATCGCGTCGTCGGAAAGCACGTCGACGGGTTTTTCCTCGTCGATCAACTGCTTGATGCGGTCACGCACGGCTTCCGAGGAATGCGCATCGCCGCCGCCCGACGCGGCGATCGAGGCGGTGAAGAAGTAGCGAAGCTCGAACACGCCGCGCGGCGTCAGCATGTATTTGTTGGCTGT
>NZ_RZQY01000255.1:0-7825 GCF_003998575.1 Mesorhizobium sp. M7A.F.Ca.CA.001.10.2.1
GTCCTCATAATTCTTCGGATCGAAGGTGGTTTCCTTCTGCTTGATCAGCGCCTCGGCGAGCTGCAGCATTTCGGGGTCGGGCTTGCCAGCCGGGATGTTGCCGAAATATTCAGCCGTGCCGCGTACTTCGTTCGGGTTCCTCAATGTACACACGAACATACCGTTCTCGCGCGCGCCGATCGTCACCACGCGCTCGCGGCTGGACAGCACCAGGCGGGCGATCGCCAGCTTGCCGGATTTGCGCATCGCTTCGCGCAGCACGGCAAAGGTCTCTTCCGCCATCGCACCGTCGGGCGCCATGTAGTAGGGCGCGTCCTGATAGATGACATCGACCTCGTCCTCGTCGACGAAGGCCTCGATGTTCATCGTGTGATTGGATTCGATGCGCACCGCATCGAGATCGGCATCATCGATGATGATGTACTGCTTGTCCTCGTATTCGTAGCCCTTGACCAGATCAGCACGCTCGACGAGCCCCAATTCGGGGTCGACCGGTTTCATGTTGATGCGGTTATGGGTCTTCTTGTGCAACTGGTTGAAGCTGATGCGCTCGCTGGCGCTGGTGGCGGGATATAGCCGCACCGGACAGCTCACGAGGCTGAGTTTGAGGTAACCTTTCCAACTTGCCCTGGGCGCCATGAAACACTCCTACGCGGCCATGCACTGACATTTGCTGCAGCGCTTTTCGTCCGAAGGACGATTGGCGCCGAGGAAATCCTACACCGACCCCACACGATACAGGCAAATCCCTGACGAAATCTTCCGGTACGTCTTTGAGGTCGTGGCGGAGAGAATAATTCAAATTGTCGGAAGCGTCGATGGACTTGGAATTGAGACGCTGGCGGGACTGCGCCCTCATCTCGCGACTACTTCCTCGTTCCCTCGAACACCGGCAAATCCCGCGCGAACTCGTCGATCTCCGCCCACGGATCGCCCGACGTCGCCAGCAGCCCCGGCAGGGAGGAATAGTTCAGATACTGCGGCGCATCGATGGATTCCAGATCGCTCCAGCTCACCGGCGTCGAGGCCGGCAGATTGGTGCGGGCGCGCAAGGAATAAGGGGCTGCGGAGGTGTGGCCGCGCGCATTGCGATGATAATCGATGAAGATGCGCTTCTTGCGGTTGTCCTTGCCCATGGTGGTGGTGAAGGTGTCCGGCGCCGTTGTCGCCAGATGCGTGGCGATGGCGCTGGTCGCCTGGTGCAGTTTCTTCCAGTTCTGCTTGCCCGTCACCGGCACGGTGATGTGGATGCCGCTGCCGCCGGAGGTCTTGGCGAACGGCACCAGCCCCAGGCGCTCCAATTCGCCCTTGATGTGCACGGCGGCCTCGACCACCTCGCGCCATGAAATCCCCTCGCCCGGATCGAGGTCGAGGACGATCTGGTCGGGTCTGTCGAGGCTGGTGCGGTGGGTGCCCCAGGTATGGAACTCGACGACGCCGAACTGCGCCAGCGCCAGATATCCTTTCGCGCCTTCGATCGAGAGATAGGATTTGGTCTCGCCCTCCGAATTTGTCGCCTCGAATGTCACCACCGAGGGCGGCATACCGGTGAAGGCGTGGCGCTGGAAGAAGCAATCCTTCGGCAGGCCGGTCGGGCAGCGCACCAGCGACACCGGCCGGCCGAGGATGTGCGGCAGCATGAAATCGCCGACCAGCGCATAATAGACGGCGATGTCGAGCTTGGTCGGGCCGGTCTTGCCGAACAGCCGGCGCGTCGGGTTGGTCACCCAGATGGTGGCAAGGTCGGCCTCGGCGATCAGCCGCTTGCGTTTGGACGAGACCGGCGTCGACAGGCCGACATCTCTCAAACCGCGGAAGACGCCGTGGCGCAGTGCGTTGTCCGATGTGCGGTTGGCGTAATGGATGCGCGCCGACAGCAGCGGGCGCACCCAGTTCATCTCGCGCATGATTTCGCGCGGGACGCCCTCGGGCGCGGTGGCGCCTTCCCGCAGCGGCTCCAGCCTGGCGAGCAGCTCACCGGCGGTGGCGGCATCGAAACCAGTGCCGACCTTGCCGCGATAATGCAATTCACCATCCTCAAACTCTGACATGCCGAGCGCCGCCAGCCCTTCGGCCGCATC
This sequence comes from Mesorhizobium sp. M7A.F.Ca.CA.001.10.2.1, assembly GCF_003998575.1. NCBI lineage: Bacteria > Pseudomonadati > Pseudomonadota > Alphaproteobacteria > Hyphomicrobiales > Phyllobacteriaceae > Mesorhizobium > Mesorhizobium sp. M7A.F.Ca.CA.001.10.2.1. Next base: position 2,082 of record NZ_RZQY01000255.1, read on the forward strand.
GGAGATGGTGAAGCCTGCGACGACGAAGTCGTCCGACAGCAACGCCTTGGTCTTGGTCCAGCTTTTGCTTCGGCCGCTCTGATAGATGGCCGTGGCGCGCTTGGAGACGACACCCTCCAGCCCCAGTTCCGACGCCTGGTCGTAGAGCCCCTGCCCCGAGCCCTCGACATGGTCGGAGAACTGGATGGCGGAATTGGCACCGAGGCCCGACAGCATCTGCGCCAGCAGCGCCTTGCGCCGGACCAGCGGCGCCTTGGTCAGGTCCCAGCCGTCGAGATGGAGAAGATCGAAGGCGTAGAAATGGAGCTTGCTGCCGGCGCCCTGCGCCAGCGCATCCTGCAGCAGCGCGAAGCGGCTGATGCCCTTGGCATCGAGCACCACGATCTCGCCGTCGACGATGGCGTCGCGGCACGGCAGTTTGGCGAACGCATGCGGCAGGTCGCCATAGCGCTTCGTCCAGTCGATGCCGCCACGGGTGATCAGCTTGACCGCGCCCTCAGTAAGATGCGCCATGGTGCGGTAGCCGTCGAATTTGATTTCGTGCAGCCAGACTTCCCTTGTGTCCCCGCCATCCGGTGGTTTTGGCACCTGCGTCGCCAGTTGCGGCTCGATACGAGCAAGCATGGGGGCCTTGAACGCACCCGGCAGCGTGCCGGGCTTCAGCGATCCCTGTCTGGGCGCGGGTTTGGCGGCTGGCTTCGCCGGCGCCGCCAACTCCTCGATGCGCAATCCGGATTTGACGCTTTCCGGCCGGGCCGTGAGGATGTCAAGCGCGGTGTCGGCGGCGAGGTCGCGCTCCTTGAACAGCAGCCAGTTCTTCTTGTTTTCGTCTTCCCCGGGTTTCGGCTTCAGCCGGGTCAGCATCCAGCCGCCATTGAGCTTGTCGCCGGCCAGCCGGAACTTGAAGGCGCCGGTGCGCAAACTCTTTTCGACATCGTCCATCGGCGCCCAGCTGCCGGTATCCCAGACGATCATCGGCCCGCCGCCATATTCGCCCTCGGGAATGACACCCTCGAAGTCGATATATTCGAGCGGATGATCCTCGGTCTCGACCGCCAGCCTCTTGTCGGCCGGATTGAGCGAAGGCCCGCGCGGCACCGCCCAGCTTTTCAAGACATCGCCGACCTGCAGGCGCAGATCATAATGGTCTGCGGTGGCGTGGTGCTTGTGGACAACGAAGCGGTTGCCTTCGTCCGTGATGAGGCCGCCTGCCGGTTCCGGCGTTTTGGAAAATTCACGCCTCGCGCGGTAGGATTGGAGCTTTGGCGGGGTGGTCATGGCAAAGGTCGAAGCACCGAGGCCAGGAACAAGCCAGTCGCGCTCAATCGTCAACGGCCGGCGTCAACTCGAGCTCCGCCGGCGACAGTCCCTGCTGCAGCTGGCTCAGCCGGAATTCGTCGACCCAATAGGCCTCGCCGTCGACCAGAACCCGGGCCTGGTAGCTGCCTGCCGAAAAACGCTGCGCGGTGATGTAGACCTTGTGACGATCGAGCGCCTTGCGCACCGCGGCGCGCTTGGAATTCTGACCTGTGACGGGACTGAACATGACACTGCCCTCGGTCGCCCCAGACACACAACGCGGCCGCTGCCGGCAGCCTGACGACTGGGGTCAAGGATGGCGGAGACGCGCCGTCCTGTCAATTTCGCGGACAGCGCAGGATGCGGCCCGGTCAAATTTGCCAATCTTTTGAAGATGTTTGAGCCTCGGCCTGAATCAAGACGTGAAGCGCGCCGCCAAACAATCGCCCGTCGCTGCCGCCCTGCTACGCGGCCGGCATGCCCGAATGAGCAGATTTTTGAACTTCCGTGCCGATGAGATCGAGTGTCACCGCCGCAACATCGGCAACCTGGAGCCGCTGGACGCAATAGACCCCACCGGCGTTGTTTTCTTTACACACACCTGGAGCGATGCACGGGCAAGGCATGGGCGGCTGGAGCGTCCGGTTGGGAACACCGAACGGGCCCCATTGCTCTGGCGACGTCAGACCGTACAGCCCCACCGCTGGAGTTCCGACAGAGGCCGCGATGTGCATCGGGCCGCTCTCATTGCCAAGAAAGATCGACGCTTCGGCCAACAATGCCGTCAGGACCTCAAGCGAGGCTTTTCCGACGACACTTGCGACCGGCGATGCTGCCACTTCAAGGATCCTTTGCGCGGCAAGCCCTTCATCCGGCCCGCCAACAAGGAGGGATCGCAGCCCGGTTTTGGCGTATACTTCGTCGATGACCGCAGCAAAATGTTGCGGCGGCCAACAACGTCCTTCGAACCTCGCGCCGGCATGCACTGCCACGTACGACTTCTTCGCCAAAGCGTTTTCCGCAAGAAGCCTGGCACACTCTTCCTGGGCAGTACTGGTCGGCTGCAGCCGAGGTGTTGGATCCTCACAATCCAGCCCAAGGGCGCGGAGAGGAGACAGGTTCCTGTAGAGATAATGCGGTCCGCCATGTCCGAAGGTCGCGGCGAGAACGTTTGCAAGCTGGATTTCCCAGAACTTCATCGGATGCTCGGAAGGATCGAAGCCGACGCGAAGTGGAGCGCCGATCAAACGATGCATGATCCGCGAGGTTTTTGAATCGGTAAGGTCGATGCTAAGATCAAATCTTCGACGCCGCAGATCAGAGATGACGCCACGATAGTCGCTCAAACGCTTGCGCAGAGTCCTTCCTCTGCCACGGGATTCAAAGCCAACGGCAACATCGGCGATCCCTTGCGCGACGATGAACTCCTTGAGACCCGGCGCACAAAGCATGGTCACCGATGCTTGTGGATAAGAAAGACGTAGATTGCGAACCAAAGCAGATGTCAGAACGACATCTCCAATGTACTTCGTTTGAATAATGAGGATGGAACGAATCCCATCTCCTAAACTTGCATTCATCGAGATGATCTGCCGAAAACGCCAACTTAAAAAAATCCGCCCGTGACACTCATTTCTGAACGTCAAGCCGCGCTTTCAGATATAGAGCTAACCAACCCTGTCAACAAGCTTGCCTGCCGGTCTTGGTGCTCTGCATCGCAGGACCGGCAAGCGCTCCTCCTCAGTCCTTCAGTCGCCGCAAGCGGCGCGTCAGGCCCTGGACGGCCTTGAGCAGCCGGGGACGCGACCGCGTCATGCCTTCGACCCGGCTGCGCAGCAAAATGGCTGCGTTCGCAGCCCTGCCCCGCACCGTCACCGGTTCGCAGATCTCGGCCAGTACCGAGCTCGAGGCGCCGATATGTTGCTTGTAGCCCTGGCCGCCGACCGACAGGTCGAAATAGTCGAAGCCCCGCTCGCATCCCCACATCATCAGCTTGCCCATCGTCGTCAGGCCGGGTGAGACATTGGCGACCGCATTCTGGTCGATGCCGAGCAGGAGGGCGTGAAGTGTGCCTTTTCTGACCAGCACATAGATGGAGGCGAGCCAGGCTTCACCGACGCGTAGTCCGAAGAGCCGCACCGATCCATTGGACAGGCCTTGCAGCGCCGCGGCGCGGTAAAAATCGACGACCGGCGCCTGCGTCAGGAGGTCGAAACGCCCGAGCTCACGGAAACGCTTGAGCCGCAGTTCCAACAGAGCATCCAGGAGCTCCTCGGCCAGATCAGGCGTGTCGGCCTCGATCAGAGCGAGGCCACCAAGCTGTTCGAAGCCGCGACAATGCTTGCGGAAGGCCTTGGCGAAGGACGGCTTGCAGATCCGCTTGATGAGCGTCTCCGGATCGCCATGCAGGACGAGGCCGGAGCTGACCTGGATGGAGTCGCGCGCCACCGAAAGCAGTGCCAGCGGATTGGCCACGCCGTGGACCTGCTGCGGAATTCCCGCGATATGGATGCGATCCGCCGGTGGCAGCACGGCACGGACCGCCGCCCACATGGCGTCGGCACTCTGCCTGGTCCACTCTATCCCATCCGCCAGCAGCGGCACTGAGTAGTCGCACACGCGACAGCTCAGCCATTCGATCACGTGGTGGCCGAAGGCCCGGCGCCGCATCAGCGGCAACAGCATGGCCGGCGCGCCGGTCACTGCGTCACTCACCTCGACGAGGACCAGATCCGCGTCTTTGGGCTTCAGCCGTGCGGCGATTCCTTCGACCCAGGCATAATGCTGGTGGGCAGTGCAGACGCCGTGAGCTTCAAGGAGCAGCCATAGCAGCCTTACGGTGTCGAAGCTGGTGTGCAGCCGAGCCGTGAAGTGCGCGGTTGCATCAACGTTGGCGACAGTCGGGGAAACCGGCCCACCGGGCAAATCCTTTATCGGAGTCGTTCCCGCCGCGTAGCTTGCCACATGCTTCTCCCGTCATTCTGATCCCCCGCGCAGGCGCCGCAAACCCCGCATCAGTCCCTGGAGCCTCTTCAGCAGCCGAGGTTTGGAGCGCACGAACACCTCGGCCCGGTTGCGGATCTCGATGGCTGCGCTCACGGCGCTGCCTCGCACCGTGATCCCGTGGCAAAGCTCGCGCAGACCCGAACCCAAGGCACCCATATGCTCCTTATAACTCTGGTTGCCTACCGACAGGTCGAAATAATTGAAATCGCGCCCGCGCGCCCAGCTCATCAACTTGCCCATGATCAGAAGTCCAGGCGAGACATTAGGCACCGCGCCCTGATCGATTGAGATCAGCAGAGCATGAACGGTGACTTGATGGATCAGCAGGTATTGGACCGCGATAAGAGCTTCACCCACACGCAACCCGAAGAGCCGCACCGACCCATCCGACAGGCCCTCGAGAGCAGCGTTTCGATAGAAATCGACAACCGCCGCCTGCGTCAGCAGGTCGAAGCGGCCCAGTTCGCGAAAGCGGCTGAGCCGCATCCGGACCAGGCCGGCGAAGATGACCTCCACCAGGGCCGGCGTGTTGGCTTCGACCAGTTCCACGCCGCCAAGCCGTTCGAGGCGACGCCAGTCCTTGTTGAAAGCCTTGACGAAGGATGGCCGGCATAGGCGCTTGAGGACGGTCTCCGGATCGCCGTCGATGGCGAGGCCGAAGCTGGTATGCAGGGAATCGCGCGTGGCCGCCAGCAGGGCCAGCGGATTGGCGACACCGCTGATCGATTGCGGAATTCCCCTGATCTGGATACGGTCCGCCGGCGGCAGCACGGAGCGCACCGCGGCCCACGCGGCCTGCGCCGACTGCGTCGTCCACGGGCTCGCATCGGCCAGCAACGGTGCCGAATAGTCGCAAACGCCACAGCTCAGCCACTCGATCACTCGATGGCGGAAAGCCGGTCGCCGTATCAACGGCACCAGCATTCGCGGCACGCCCGTCACGGCGTCGTTTACCTCCACGATGAGCAGTTCCGCACCTTCAGGCATCAGCCGCGCTACGATCCCCTCGGCCCAGGCATAATTCTGGTGGGCGGTGCACACACCGTCCGCCTGAAGGCGCAACCAGAGCGGCCTCACCGCTTCCAGGCTGGTGTGGAGCCGCGCCGTGTATGCATCGTTGGAGACGACGACGGCCGGATGGGAGGACTGGCCATCGGGCGAGCCGGTCACCGCAGCAATTTGCACCGCCTGGACTGCCATATTTTTCCTATCGCTTTGCCGTGGCGAACGACAGCGTGCGCCGCCAGGCGCCCAACCGGCTGTCGCGCGCCTCGTCGGGATGCTCGATATTCCACATGCGGTGATGCGCGAAATACCATGATGCCACGAGCACGAACATCTCCGAGACGGCGGAACCCAACAGCGCCCACGGCGGAGACGCGATTGCCAGCAGGGCCGCGATCAGTGCCAGCCCGACGACCGCGCCGCCCGTCGTGGTG
>NZ_RZQY01000256.1:0-7812 GCF_003998575.1 Mesorhizobium sp. M7A.F.Ca.CA.001.10.2.1
GACATCATGAGCCCGCAGCGAAATTCTGAAACGGCGCCGCAAGGCGCCGTTTTGCTGTCACACAGGGCTTTTGCGCGGCGTACGGCTTGGCGTCGCAAATGTGTCACTCGCGGACGGGTTGGAAGTGCGGATTTGGACACGCCCCTTGATCTTTGGGGGTCGTGCATCCAACTAACTGGAGAAGGCCGAGGTGCCCGATTTCTGTGCTGTAAAACTCCCGTCATAAACGGTGGTAGGCGGAACGATCCCCGGTCGTTAATATAAGATTCGCGGTTGGCTGATTGGCGGCCGCGACATGAAAGGTTGGACAATGGCCAAAGTATCCAAGGCACCCAGCGACGGCGTCTTCGCAGTTCTCCCACTGCGCGACATCGTGGTGTTCCCGCACATGATCGTGCCGCTCTTCGTCGGGCGTGAGAAGTCGATCAAGGCGCTGGAAGAGGTGATGGGTCAGGAAAAGCAGATCCTGCTTGCCACCCAGATGAATGCCGCCGACGACGATCCCGAGCCCGATGCCATCTTCGACATCGGCACGCTCGCCAATGTGCTGCAATTGCTCAAGCTGCCCGACGGCACCGTCAAGGTTCTGGTCGAAGGCGCTTCGCGTGCGAAAATCGTCTCGTTCACCGACCATCCCGACTTCCACGAGGCCCGCGCCGCGGCGCTGGTCGAGCCGGACGAGGAAGAGGTCGAGGTTGAGGCGCTGGCGCGTTCGGTCGTCACCGACTTCGAGAACTACGTCAAGCTGAACAAGAAGATCTCGCCCGAAGTGGTGGGTGCAGCCAGCCAGATCGACGACTATTCCAAGCTCGCCGACACGGTCGCCTCGCATCTCGCCATCAAAATCCCTGAGAAGCAGGAAATGCTGGCCACGCTCTCGGTCAAGGAGCGGCTGGAAAAGGCTATGGGCTTCATGGAAGCCGAAATCTCCGTCCTGCAGGTGGAGAAGCGCATCCGCTCGCGCGTCAAGCGCCAGATGGAGAAGACGCAGCGCGAATACTACCTCAACGAGCAGATGAAGGCGATCCAGAAGGAACTCGGCGAAGGCGAGGACGGCCGCGACGAGGCCGCCGAGATCGAGGCGCGCATCAAGAAGACCAAGCTCTCCAAGGAGGCCCGCGAAAAGGCGGAAGCCGAGTTGAAGAAGCTCCGGACGATGTCGCCGATGTCGGCTGAATCGACCGTCGTGCGCAACTATCTCGACTGGATCCTGTCGATTCCGTGGGGCAAGAACTCCAAGGTCAAGCAGGACCTGGCGTTCGCGCAGAACGTGCTCGACACTGATCATTTCGGCCTCGACAAGGTCAAGGAGCGCATTGTCGAGTATCTCGCCGTGCAAAGCCGCCAGAAGAAGCTGAAGGGGCCGATCCTGTGCCTCGTCGGCCCTCCCGGCGTCGGCAAGACCTCGCTCGGCAAGTCGATCGCCAAGGCGACCGGTCGCGAATTCATCCGCATGGCGCTCGGCGGCGTGCGTGACGAGGCCGAGATCCGTGGCCACCGCCGCACCTATATCGGCTCGATGCCCGGCAAGGTCATCCAGTCGATGAAGAAGGCCAAGAAGTCCAACCCGCTCTTCCTGCTCGACGAGATCGACAAGATGGGCCAGGACTTCCGTGGCGATCCGTCATCGGCGTTGCTCGAGGTCCTCGATCCGGAACAGAACTCGACGTTCATGGACCATTACCTCGAGGTCGAATACGACCTGTCGAGCGTCATGTTCGTGACGACGGCGAACACGCTGAACATCCCGGCGCCCTTGATGGACCGCATGGAGATCATCCGTATCGCCGGCTACACCGAGGACGAGAAGATCGAGATCGCCAAGCGGCACCTGATGCCGAAGGTGATCCGCGATCACGCGCTGCAGCCGAAGGAGTTTTCCGTCGGTGAGGACGCGATCCGCGCCATCGTCCAGACCTACACCCGCGAAGCGGGCGTCAGGAGCCTGGAGCGCGAGCTGATGAAGCTCGGGCGCAAGGCGGTGACCGAGATCCTGAAGACGAAGAAGAAGACGGTGAGCATCACGGCGGAGAACCTCTCCGATTACCTTGGTGTGCAGCGCTACCGCTTCGGCCAGGTCGAGGCTGACGATCAGGTCGGTGTCGTTACAGGTCTTGCCTGGACGGAAGTCGGCGGCGAACTGCTGACGGTCGAAGGCGTCATGATGCCCGGCAAGGGCCGCATGACGGTGACCGGCAACCTGCGCGACGTGATGAAGGAATCGATTTCGGCGGCGGCCTCCTATGTCCGCTCGCGCGCCGTCGATTTCGGCATCGAGCCGCCGCTGTTCGACAAGCGCGACATCCACGTGCACCTGCCGGAAGGCGCCACGCCGAAGGACGGCCCGTCTGCGGGTGCTGCCATGGCGACAGCCATTGTGTCGGTACTGACGGGTATTCCGGTCCGGGCGGATGTGGCGATGACCGGCGAGATAACGCTTCGCGGCCGCATCTTGCCGATCGGCGGGCTCAAGGAGAAGCTGCTCGCCGCACTGCGCGGCGGCATCAAGAAGGTGCTGATCCCGGAAGACAATGCCAAGGACCTGGCGGAGATCCCGGACAATGTGAAGAACGGCATGGAGATCATTCCGGTCTCACGTGTCGGCGAGGTGTTGCGCCACGCGCTGGTGCGTATGCCGGAGCCGATCGAATGGGTCGAACCGGTCAATCCGCCGGCCTCGACAGACAGTGCCGACGACGCTGGAAAGTCCCTGGCGCATTAGAGCGCCGGGCGTCCATCTGGACGCACAAAGGACGCTCTAACGCTCGGACTTGCGCATGGCCCTTTCCGAAAACCGGCTACGGTTTTCGAGGCCATGCGTTGGTTTTCGTCAAGGTTGCAGCGCACAAACGGAGAGCCGGGCCTAGAGCCCGGCTTTTTCATGTGAAAAACCCAGCATTTCCGGGCTTTTTCCGCTTTTTTCCTGCCTTTTCGACTTGGTTGCGGGAGCGCTTCTTTCTAAAGTCCGTTTCCTGCCGGATGAGTCGATAGTTCCGGTGTTCTCATGGAAGGGAATTTTTATGAACAAGAACGAACTGGTGTCCGCTGTCGCCGACGCCGCGAGCATTTCGAAGGGTGACGCGCAGTCGGCGGTCGATGCGGTATTTTCCGTGATCACCGGCGAACTGAAGAAGGGCGGCGATGTCCGGCTTGTCGGCTTTGGCAATTTCTCCGTGTCAAAGCGTGCGGCTTCGACCGGCCGCAATCCTCAGACCGGCGCCGAAGTGAAGATCCCGGCGCGCACCGTGCCGAAGTTCTCGGCCGGCAAAGGCCTCAAGGACGCAGTCAACTAAGCGTTTTTTCTTTTCAGAGACCTCAGAAAAGCCGGGCTTGCCCGGCTTTTCATTTTTTGTGCCCGACGCTGACGCGACGGCGGCCGGCTTATGCGGTCGGCGCCTCGGCGCGCATCAGACCTTCCTTCTTGAGATCGGCCCAAAGCGCTGGGGGCAGTTTCGCATCGAGCAGCGAGCGATTGCTCTCGACCTCGCTCGGCCGCTGGCCACCGGGGATCACCGAGACGACCGAGGGGTGCAGCAGCGGGAATTGCAGGGCGGCCTCGATCAGCCTGACACCATGACGCTTGCAGACGTTTTCGATCCCGGCGACCCGATCGAGTATGTCCTTCGGCGCTTCCGAGTAGTTGTAGTAGGCGCCGGGCTTCGGTCCGGTCGCCAGGATGCCGGAGTTGTAGGGGCCGCCGAGAACGATGCCGATGCCGCGTGCCTGGCAGAGCGGCAGGAAGGACGTCAGCGCCTCCTGTTCCAGGAGCGTATAGCGTCCGGCCAGCAGGAACAGGTCGAAGTCGCCGCGCTCGGCCAGCGTCTGCGCGACCTGCCACTCATTGATGCCGCCACCGAACGCCTTGATCACGCCCTGGTCGCGCAGCGACAGCAAGCCGTAATAGCCCGAGCGCATGAACTCCTCGATGCGCCGGTCGGAGGCTTCCTTGCTGCCATGCGTGAAGATGTCGACATCGTGGACGAAGAGGATGTCGATCCGGTCGACGCCGAGGCGCTCAAGCGAGGCCTCGAACGAGCGCATGACACCGTCATAGCTGTAGTCGTACACTTCGCGGCGCGACGGCGTGTCGAAGAACTTGCCGATGCCGGTGCGCTCTTCGGGCGGGCAGGCGCGCATGATGCGGCCGACCTTGCTCGACAGCACATAGTCGTCGCGCTTCTTGCCGCGCAGGAACGGGTTGAGCCGCGTTTCCGACAGGCCGAGTCCATAAAGCGGCGCGGTGTCGTAGTAGCGGCAGCCGGTCGCCCACGCGGCTTCCAGCGTGGCGTTGGCGTCCTCGTCGGAGACGGCACGGTAGAGGTTGCCGAGCGGCGCCGCGCCGAAGCCGAGCTCGGTGAAACTGATGCCGCCATTGCCGATGCGGTCGAAATGCCGTGTCTTCATATGCTGCCGTTTGCCTCGCTCGATTTGTCTGACATGACACTATCACGCCTGTGGTCAGGCAAAAGCATAGCTGCGGGTTGGACACGCATTTTCGCGGTTGCTAGCATGAACGAAATCAAGCTGTTCGTGGCAGCAAGGGCGGCAAATACCAGGGGTGATTTTTGATGGCAGGATCGCGGTGAGCGACAAGAGCAAAAGCCTGTTCGAGACCGCGCTTGAGGAACTCGGCGGCGTGCTGGCCCGCATCGACGAAAGCCGGATCGACGCCGCCTGCAAAATGCTGGCCGGCGCGCGACAGATCGTCGTCTATGGCTGCGGCCGCGAGGCCTTGCAGGTCAAGGGGTTTGCCATGCGGCTCTACCATTTGGGCCTGCCGGTGTCCGTGGTCGGCGACATGAACACACCGCCGCTGGGGCAGGGCGATGTCTTCCTGGTCAGCTCCGGGCCGGGAGAGACCTCGACCGTGCTGACCCTGATGCAGGTCGCGCACCAAGCAGGTGCAACCAATCTCCTGCTGACCGCCCAGGCCGCAGGCAGCGCGGCGAAGCGCGCGGACTTCACCCTACTCATTCCCGCGCAGACCATGGCCAACGATCAGGGGGCGCAGAAGACATCGGTGCTGCCGATGGGCTCGGTGTTCGAAGGCGCGCTGTTCCTGCTGTTCGAGGTGATGGTGCTGAAACTCAGGGAATTGATCGGGGCGTCGCCCGAAGCCATGCGCGCCCGCCACACCAACATGGAATAGATCATGCGCTACGAACTGATGCTGCCACACCAGATCCGCAGGGCGATCGCCGAGAATTGGCCGGTCGCTCTGCCGCTCGGCGTGCTCGAATACCATGGCGAGCACATGGCCGTCGGCATGGACACGCTGGCCGTCGTCAAGACGCTGGAGCTGTTCGAAAAGGAGAAGGACGTCGTCATCCTGCCGCCCTTCTACTACGGTGCTGCGAGTTATGCGGTGGCGCCCCCGGAAGGCAGCGGCTCGGTGCAGGTCGGCGGCAATGCGCTGGCGCCGTTCGGCGAGGAGCTGTTCTACAGCCTGCTGCGCATCGGCTTTCGCAACATCCACGCCATCATCCACCACCAGACCGAGAACTTTGCCGCCGGCATGCCGACCGATCTGGCGTTCAAGACCGCCGGCCGCCAGGCGATCTTCCGCTTCCTCGAAAAGGAGCGCGGCGAGGGCTGGTGGGGCTCTCAGGCGATGGCCGACTACTATTCCGGGCACGCCACCGGTGAAAATTTCTTCAACTGGGTGCAAGTGCATCCGCTGATGTCGGCTGACATGAACGGCAAGTACCCGTTCGATCATGCCGGCATCGGCGAGACCTCGCTGATGCTGGCGCTATGCCCGGAGGCTGTCGATGCCGCTCACTTCAACGACAACAAGAGCTGGTATACGGCGAGCGCCAAGGATGCTTCGGCCGAGCTTGGGCAGAAGGGCGTCGCCATGATCATGGACCACCTGCGCACGATCCTGGCAGCCTAGCGGGCCGCCCTGCTACTTCACCGCTCCTGCGGTCATGCCCATGATCAGATAGCGCTCAAGCGCGATGCCGATCACCGCCAGCGGCGCGATGGCTGCCGTGGCGAGCGCTGCCATCGACCACCAGTTGATGCCTTGCGAGCCGGTCTGGCTCGCCACCATGACGGGGATCGTCTTGGCGTCGGTCGAGGTCAAAAGGGCGGCGAAGAAATACTCGTTCCAGCACAGCACCATGGCCAGGATAAAGGCGGCGACCATGCCCGGCAGCGCGATGGGCATGACGATGCGGAAGAACGCGCCCCAGATCGACAGCCCGTCGACCAGGGCTGCTTCCTCAAGTTCGACGGGAATCGAATTGAACTGGTCGCGCATGATCCAGATGACGATCGGCAGCACCATCAGCGTGTAAAGCAGGATCAGTCCGATGCGCGTGTCGAGCAGGCCGACCTCGCGGTAGAGTACCAGGAAGGGCAGCGCCAGCACCACCGGCGGCAGGATCAGCTGCGACAGGAAGAAGAACGAGATGTCCTCGTTCTTGAACCAGGCGAAATGATAGCGATAGCGGGTGAGCCCGTAGGCGGCGAGGCTGCCGATGACGATGGCGAGGCTCGACGCACCGACCGAGGTGATCACCGAATTCATGAAGCGCTTGAGGAACTCCTCGCGCACCGTCGAGGTCTGGAAGATCGAGTCCGGCGACAGGCCGAGCGAGCGCCAGCCTTTCCAGTCCGGCTGAAAGTCGACGAAGGGGATGAGATGGCCCTGCGTGACGTCGACCGCGGTCTTGAACGAGGTTGTCACCGTCCAATAGATCGGGAACAGGCAGATGAACGCCCAGAAGGCCAGCGCGCCATAGATGAAAACGCGGCTGGCGAGGAAGCTCGCCGGCGAGCGGATCTCCGAGGCGACATATTCGGTGGTCTGAACGCTCATCGGGCTTAACTCACCCCCATCTTGCTTTAATTGACATTGCGGACAAAACGGTTGGCGAATTTCAACAGCCACGTGACGAACACGACGATGATCACCAGATAGGCCATCGCCAGCATGGTTCCGTAGCCGACATTCGAGCGGTCGCGATATTCGCGATAGATGAAGCTCGACACGGAATCGGTGGCGCCGCCGGGGCCGCCGGACGTCACGGTGATGATGATATCGGCAAGCTTCAACTTGAAGATGATGCGCAGGATCACCGCCGTCACCGACACCGGCAACATCAGCGGAAAAGTGACCTGCCAGAAGGTCTGCCACGCATTGGCGCCATCGACGCGTGCGGCTTCGAGCACCTCGCGCGACATCGCCTGCAGCCCGGCCAGCAGCATGATCATCATGAATGGGATGAAGGTCCAGGCATCCAGTATCATGATCGATATGCGCGCGATGATCGGGTCGGAGAAGAAGGCGGGATTTTCCCAGCCGAGATGGCGCGCCAGCGTTGCTGCCGGTCCGAACCGGTATTCCATCAGCGACTTGCCGATCATCCACGACACCGCGACCGGGGACAGCATCAGCGGCATCAGGAAGACGACGCGGAAGAATTTTCGCGCCCGGATTTGCGCGTTGAGCAGCAGCGCCAGGCCGAAGGCGATGACATATTCGACCGCCACCGCCAGCACATAGAGCACCATGTTGAACAGCGCGTTGCGGTAGTAGGGATCGGCCAGCATCTGCCAGAAATTGTCGAGCCCGTTGAACTTGCGGCCGCTGAACGAGCTGAGGTTCCAGTCGGTGAGGGCGATGTAGAAACCGAATAGCGTCGGGAAGATCACCATGGCGATGGTGAACAGCAGCGCCGGCAGCAGGAACAGGGCACGCTGGCCGTCTTCGCCGCGCGTCAGCACCTGGCCGACGCCGATCGCCACGCCCCACAGCACATAGGCATAGACGACGGGGCGCCAGGTCTCGAAGCCGATCGTATC
>NZ_RZQY01000257.1:0-7811 GCF_003998575.1 Mesorhizobium sp. M7A.F.Ca.CA.001.10.2.1
TTCCTGTTCGACGAGCCGCTGTCCAACCTCGACGCGCAATTGCGCGTCGAGGTTGGACAGCGGCTCGTCGAACAGGAACACAGACGGCTCGCGCACGATGGCGCGGCCCATGGCGACGCGCTGGCGCTGGCCGCCCGACAGCTGGCGGGGATAGCGGTCGAGATAGGAGAAGAGATTGAGGACGCCGGACGCCTTCTTGACCTTCTCATCGATCACCGTGCGCGTCTCGCCGCGGATCTTCGGGCCAAAGCCGATATTGTCAGCTGCCTTCAGATGCGGAAACAGCGCATAGGACTGGAACACCATGGCGATGTTGCGCTGCTGTGGCGGCAGCGCGTTGGCGCGCACGCCGCCGATCAACAGGTCGCCGGAGGTGATCGTCTCCAGGCCGGCCAGCATGCGCAGCAAGGTCGACTTGCCGCAGCCGGACGGGCCGACGAGGACGACGAACTCGCCGCTCTTGATATCGAGGCTGATGTTCTCGAGGATCTTGTGCTGGCCGAAGGATTTCGACAGATCGCGAAACTCGACATCGGTCATTGTCACGCTCCCAGAATGTCGTCGATGAAGGGCAGGCAGCCGGCGGTCAGTCCCGCGTCCACGGGCATCACCACGCCTGTTATTCCCGATGCGCGATCGGACGCAAGGAAGGCGACGGCTTCCGCCACTTCCGCGGCGTTGACGATGCGGCCGAGCGGATAGAGCCGCTGCAATTTGCCGAGGATTTCGGGATCCTTGGCAAGGCGGTGGTCCCAGGCGGCGGTGCGGATCGATCCGGGGCAAACGACATTGGCGCGCAGGCCGCTGCGGCCGAGCTCGACGGCGATCGCCTTGGCATAGGCGTTGATGCCGGCCTTGGCGGCGGCATAGGCCGGATTGCCGAAATGCGCGATGGCGTTGACCGAGGAGATGAAGACGACGCTGCCCGAGCCGCGGCCAGCCATCGCCTTGACCAGCGGGTCGGCGAAATTCATCACGCCAGTCAGGTTGAGATCGAGTTCCTGCTCTATTCTGTCGGGATCGAGCGCCGAAATCGTCTCGGCACGCGTCCAGCCGGCATTGTTGATGAGAATGTCGGGCACACCATCCCGGTCGAGGATCGCGCCGATCGCCGTCGCTATCGATGCCTTGTCGAGAAGATCGAAGACATGGCGGGAGGCAAGGTGCGGACTGTTCAGCGCCTCGCTTGACTGATCGCAACCGACGACCCTGGCGCCTCTTTGCGCTATCAGCGCCACGATGGCCGTGCCGAGCCCGCCGCCGGCACCCGTCACCACGACGGTCTTGCCCTCGAACTCGGCCCTGCCTTCGAACTCGGCCCTGCCCTCGAACTCGGATTGCGAAACCACCGTGCGTCATCCTCCGGGAGTTCTGACAGATCGCATAAGGCCTAGGCCTGTAAATGTAATTAAGCAACACAATAATCCGCTTGTAAGCCTTCAAATCATCGATAATGTAGGAAAGTCACATAAATCTTCTGCTCCGGCACGGAGAGGCGCGCAGGCGCAACACCAATGGGAGAGATCAAATGAGCCTTGCAAAATGGACTGTCGGCCTGATGGCCGGAATGAGCATGCTGGCAATTGCGGCGCAGGCGGATGCGGGCGAGGTGCGCGTCACCGTGGCCGAGTACAGCGCCAAGACTGCTCCCTATTTCGCCGACGTCAAGAAGGAATTCGAGGCGGCGAACCCCGGCATCAGCGTCAAGTTCGAAGTGGTGCCGTGGGATGTGCTGCTGCAGAAGCTGACCACCGACATCACCGCCGGCACCAATGCCGATCTGTCGATCATCGGCACGCGCTGGCTGATCGACTTCGTCCAGCAGGATGTCGCCGAGCCGCTCGACGGCTACATCAAGCCCGACTTCAAGGATCGCTTCATCGACACCTTCCTGTCGCCCTCGATCATGGACGGCAAGACCTACGGCCTGCCGATCGCGGCCTCGGCGCGCGCCATGTACTACAACAAGGAGCTGTTCGAGAAAGCCGGCATCGCCAAGCCACCGGCAACCTGGACCGAGCTGCAGGAAGATGCGCGCAAGATCAAGGCGCTGGGGTCGGGCACGTTCGGCTTCGGCCTGCAGGGCAAGGAGATCGAGACCGACGTCTATTACTATTATGCGATGTGGTCGCAGGGCACCGAGATCCTCAACAAGGACGGCACTTCGGGCCTGAGCACGCCAGGTGCGCTTGAGGCCGCCAAGCTCTACAAGTCGATGATCGACGAAGGCCTGACCGAACCCGGCGTCACCTCCAACAACCGCGAAGACGTGCAGAACCTGTTCAAGCAGGGCAAGGTCGGCATGATGATCACCGCACCCTTCCTGTCCAACCAGATCAAGGACGAGGCGCCGAACCTGAAATACGGCGTTGCAGCCATCCCCGCCGGCCCGACCGGCGCGCGCGGCACCTATGGCGTGACCGATTCCATCATCATGTTCAAGAACTCCAAGAACAAGGACGAAGCCTGGAAGCTGCTCGATTTCCTGTTCACCACGGAACAGCGCGCCAAGTTCACGCAAGGCGAAGGCTTCCTGCCGGTGAACAAGGAAGAGGCCAAGATGGACTACTACGTCAACAATGCCGATCTGGCGGCGTTCACCGCGCTGCTGCCCGACGCCCGCTTCGCGCCGGTCATTCCGGGCTGGGAAGAAGTCGCCCAGATCACGTCGGACGCCATGCAGAAGATCTATCTCGGCGGCGACCCTGAGGCGGGCTTGAAGGACGCGGCCGCCAAGGCCAACACCGTGCTGAAGAAATAGAGGCCGTGCTGAAGAAATAGGGCGTATCTCCCTGCGCCCGTGGCGCGCCCCAGACTCAGGCGGGGCGCGCCACACCTAGGTTCCCGGCCCGGTGCGGCGGATCCGAAATTCGCATAAGCAGAACCTTCTGATCCAGCACGCCGAGGTTGCAGGCCAGCAGATGCAAAATCGTTTCTTGCCCTATCTCCTGACCTTGCCCAGCCTGTTTCTGGCGGCGGTGGTCATCTTCTGGCCGGTCTGGGACCTGATCCAGATCTCGACGCATGAGGTCAGCCGCTTCGGCCAGCTTCGCGACTTCAACGACTTCGCCAATTTCGCGGCACTCGCTGCCGATCCCGATTTCACGGCCGCGCTCTGGCGCACCGGCCAATGGACGGTGATGGTGGTCGGCGGTGCGCTTCTCTTGTCGATCCCGGTGGCGATGATCCTCAACACCGATTTCTATGGCCGCGGCATCGCCCGCGTCATCATCATGCTGCCCTGGGCGGTGTCGCTGACCATGACCGCGGTGGTCTGGCGCTGGGCGCTGAGCGGCGAAAGCGGC
The DNA here is from genome assembly GCF_003998575.1 of Mesorhizobium sp. M7A.F.Ca.CA.001.10.2.1. Lineage (NCBI taxonomy): Bacteria > Pseudomonadati > Pseudomonadota > Alphaproteobacteria > Hyphomicrobiales > Phyllobacteriaceae > Mesorhizobium > Mesorhizobium sp. M7A.F.Ca.CA.001.10.2.1. Next base: position 3,306 of record NZ_RZQY01000257.1, read on the forward strand.
ATGCTCAATTCGGCGCTGATCGGCCTCGGGCTCATCGATCACAACATCCAATGGCTGGCGAGCGCCGAGACCGCTTTCCCGATGCAGGTGCTGATCGGTATCCTGGTGACGGTGCCGTTCACGACGACGATCTTTCTCGGCGGGCTGTCGTCGATTCCGGACGATCTCTACGAGGCGGCGGCGCTCGAAGGGGCGACGCCGCTGCAGCAGTTCCGCGAAATCACCTTTCCGCTCCTGAAACCGTTCATCAACATCGCCATCGTGCTCAACACCATCTACGTCTTCAATTCCTTCCCGATCATCTGGGTGATGACGCAGGGCGGCCCGGCCAACTCGACCGATATCCTGGTCACCCATCTCTACAAGCTGGCCTTCCGCATCGGCAAGCTGGGCGAAGCATCGGCGGTGTCGCTGGTGATGTTCGCCATATTGCTGGTCTTCACCATGATCTATGTGCGGCTGGCGATGCGGGAGCAACGCACATGACGAGCAAGCTGAAACGCTCCATCATCGCCTGGCTGCTGCTGGCGCCGCTGATCGTGGTGACGCTCTTTCCCTTCGCGGTGATGTTCCTGACCGCGGTCAAGCCGAGGCAGGAAGTGCTGTCGCCGACCTGGTGGCCGAGCGAATTCCGCTGGTCGAATTTTTCCGACATGTGGGTGGCGACCGGCTTTGGCCAGGCGCTGCTCAATTCGCTCTACGTGTCTGTGATCGCCACGGTTGGCGCCATCCTGATCTCGGTTCCGGCGGCCTATGCGATGTCGCGCTTCCGCTTTGCCGGCTACGGCGCCTTGCGCCAGTTCCTGCTGATTTCGCAGATGATCTCGCCGATCGTGCTGGTGCTTGGCCTGTTCCGGCTGATGGCGGCCTGGGGCTTGGTCGAGAGCACGACGGCGCTCGGCTTCATCTACATGGCCTTCAACGTCGCCTTCACGGTGTGGATGCTGCAGAGCTATTTCGACACCATTCCGCGCGATCTCGAGGAAGCCGCCTGGATGGAGGGCGCCGGCCGCTGGCTGACCTTGCGCAAGGTGTTCCTGCCGCTCTGCCTGCCGGCGATCGCGGTGACCGCGATCTTCACCTTCATCAATGCCTGGAACGAATTCGTCGTGGCGCTCACCATGCTGCGCAGCCAGGAAAGCTATACGCTGCCGATCCAGGTGTTTTCGCTGGTCGCCGGCCGCTACACCATCGAATGGCACCACGTCATGGCCGCGACGTTGCTGGCGACCTTGCCGGTGGCCATCCTGTTCATCTGGCTGCAGCGCTACCTCGTTCGCGGGCTGGCGCTCGGGGCGGTCAAATAACGCCTATTCACGGACGGAGCTTTCATGCGCATTTTCACCGCCTCGCTGGCGACGGAAACCAACACCTTCTCGCCGGTGCCGACCGATAGGGCCTCGTTCGAGATGGCCTTCTATGCCGGGCCCGGCAAACATCCGGACACGCCGACGCTGTGCTCCTCGCCGATGGTGGCGCTGCGCCGGCGGGCAGCGGCCGAAGGCCTCGATGTCATCGAGGGCACCGCCACCTGGGCGGAGCCGGGCGGCCTGGTGCAACGGCAGACCTATGAGGCGCTGCGCGACGAGATCCTTGGCCAGCTCAAGGCAGCGCTGCCGGTCGATGCCGTCATCCTCGGCCTGCATGGCGCCATGGTGGCGCAAGGCTATGACGACTGCGAAGGCGACTTGCTCGAACGGGTTCGCGCAATGGTCGGGCCGCAGGTGGTGATCGCCGCGGAACTCGATCCGCACAGCCATCTGACACCGAAGCGCGTGGCGGCCTCCGACATCCTCGCCTACTTCCTCGAATTTCCGCACACCGATTTCTACGAGCGCGGCGAACACGTCGTCGAGCTTGGCCTTGCGGCGGCGAGGGGCGAGATCAAGCCGGTCATCTCGACCTTCGATTGCCGCATGATCCAGGTGCTGCCGACCAGCCGCGAGCCGATGCGCTCCTTCGTCGACCGCATCAAGGCGCTGCACGGCAAGGACGGCGTGCTGTCGGTCTCCGTCATCCATGGCTTCATGGCGGCCGACGTGGCCGAAATGGGCACACGCATCCTGGTCGTCACCGACGATGACAAGGCCAAGGGTGACGCGCTGGCGGAAAGGCTCGGGCGGGAACTCTACGCGCTGCGCGAAAAGACGGCGATGACGATGCTGAGCGCCACCGACGGCATCGACCGGGCGCTGGCCGTGCGCGCCGAGAATCCGGGCAAGCCGGTGGTCATCGCCGATATCTGGGACAATCCCGGCGGCGGTGTGCCCGGCGACGGCACCTTCGTGCTGCGCCAGATGCTGGCGCGTGGCCTGGACAGGTTCGCCGTGGCGACGATCTGGGATCCGATCGCGGTCACCTTCTGCCTGGCGGCGGGCGAAGGCGCGGTCATCGATCTGCGCTTCGGCGGCAAGGCCGGGCCGCAGGCAGGCGAGCCGATCGACGCGCGCGTGCGCGTGCTGAAAGCGGTTGCGGAGGGCTGGCAGAGTTTCGGGCCAAGCCGGGTGACGCTGGGGCCGACGGCGCTGGTCCGCCTCGAAGGCACCGAGGTCGACATCATTCTCAACACCAACCGCACACAGACCTTCGAGCCGGATATCTTTTCCAACATCGGCGTCGATCCGATGGCCAAGGACATGCTGCTGATCAAGTCGACCAACCATTTCTACGCCGGCTTCGAGCCGATCGCCGCCGAGATCATCTATGTCTCGGCGCCGAGTTCGTATCCCAGCAATCCGGCGGTGACCGATTACAAGAAGCTGACAAGGCCGGTGTGGCCAAGGGTTGCGGATCCTTGGAAGGATGCAGGCAATCTCCCCCCTTGAGGGGGAGATGTCGCTGAAGCCGACAGAGGGGGTCGCCTGACGTAATGCGCCAACCTTCTTCTGCCGCAGCAGGCCGAGCCCGGTCGAACCGACCCCCTCTGGCCGCTTCGCGGCCATCTCCCCCTCGAGGGGGGAGATTATCCGGTGCTACACCAATCCCCGCTTCACCATCATCGCTTCGGGCGACGGCATCTTGCCGCGAAATGCGGTGTAGAGTTCTTCCGGATCCTTCGAACCGCCGGCGGCGTAGATGTTCTTGCGCAGCCGTTCGGCGAGCGCCGGGTTGAAGGGGTCGCCGGTCTCCTCGAAGGCGGCGAAAGCGTCCGCATCGAGCACTTCCGACCACATGTAGGAATAATAGCCGGCCGAATAGCCGTCGCCGGAGAAGACGTGGCCGAAATGCGGGGTGCGGTGACGCATGGCTATGGTGTCCGGCATGTGCAGCTCTGCAAGCGTTTCGGTTTCGAAACGAAGTGGTGCTTCAGGCGCATCCGGCCGTGCGTGATAAGCCATGTCCATCAGCGCGGATGCGGTGAACTCTACTGTTGCAAAGCCAGCGCCAAAAGTCCGCGCGGCCAGCATCTTGTCGAGCAGCGCCTTGGGCATCGGCTTGCCGGTCTTCACATGCAGCGCGTGTCTTTCCAGCACCGCCGGCACGGTCAGCCAATGTTCGTAGAGCTGCGAGGGCAGTTCGACGAAATCGCGGCTGACCGAGGTGCCCGAAACCGAGGGCCAGGTGACATCGGTCAGCATGCCGTGCAAAGCATGACCGAATTCGTGGAACAGCGTTTTCGCCTCGTCGACCGACAGCAGCGCGGGCTCGCCGGCCGGCGGCTTGGCGAAGTTCATGATGTTGTAGATCACCGGGCTCGCACCGTGGCCGAGCCTGTAGCCGGACTGCAGCGCGCTCATCCAGGCGCCGGAGCGCTTCGAGGGCCGGGCGAAATAATCGGCGAGGAACAGGCCGCGCTCGCTGCCATCGGCATTTTTCACCACGAAGACGCGGGCGTCGGGGTGCCAGGCAGCGATGCCCTTCTTCTCCTCGAAGGTGATGCCGAACAGCCGTGTCGCCACATCGAAGCAAGCGTCGATGATGCGGTCGAGCTGCAAATAGGGCTTCAGCTCCGCCTCGTCGAAGGCGAATTTTTCCGCACGCAGTTTCTCCTGGTAGAAGCGCCAGTCCCAGGCGGCGAATTTTTCGTTGCTGCCGGCCTCCGTCGCCAACCGTTGCAATTCGATCTGGTCGCTTGCTGCCTTCTCAAGCGCCTTTTCCCACACCGGGTCGAGCAGCGCGTGCACGGCCTTCGGTGTCTTGGCCATGGTGTCATCGAGCTTCAGCGCGGCGAAGGAGGCGTAGCCGAGCAGCTTTGCCTTCTCGGCGCGCAGGCGCAGCATGTCGCGCACCACGTTCGTGTTGTCGGTGGCGCCGCCATTCTGGCCGCGCATGGTGAAGGCGCGGAAGGCGATCTCGCGCAGATCGCGGCGCTCGGAGAAGGTCGAGAACGGCTCGTAGATCGAGCGCGACAGGGTGACGGCGTAGCGGCCCTTCTGGCCGCGTATCTCGGCGGCTTCGGCCATCGAGCTTTTCACGAAGTCCGGCAGGCCGGCAAGGTCGGCCTCATCGAGGAACAGTGCCCAGTCGCTCTCGTCGGCCAGCACATTCTGGCCGAAGCTGGTACCG
>NZ_RZQY01000258.1:0-7792 GCF_003998575.1 Mesorhizobium sp. M7A.F.Ca.CA.001.10.2.1
CCTATGAGACCTCGTTCGGCGGCATCTACAGCGGTACCAAGGCCTATGTCGTCAACTTCACCGAGGCTCTGCACCGCGAGGTCGAGGGTACGGAGGTGAAGGTGCAGGTGGTGCTGCCGGGCGCGACACGGACGGATTTCTGGGAGCTTGCTGGCAGCGATATCGACCAGCTTCCGAAGGAAATCATCATGAGCGCCGACGATATGGTCGATGCGGCCCTTGTCGGCCTTGCCAGGGGTGAAGCCGTCACCGTGCCGGCGCTCGCCGAGCCAGCCAAACTGGACATTTTCCTCGGTGCCCGGCAGGCCTTCTACGGCAGCCTGCACGCCGACAAGCCGGCAGCCCGCTACGCGGCTTGAGGGCCACCTCTGTCCCCCGCTCTGTCGCTACGCTATGCACACATCTTCTGTGACTGGCGTGACTGATCGGTGTGAGGCTTGATTGCCACGTGGTTCCCCCAATCCGTCGCTGCTTCGCAGCGCCACCTTTCCCCCCTCCGGAGGGAAAGGAAGGGAGCTTTGCTGGACGAGCGTTGACGGCAAAAAGCCTGGCGCCTTTCCTCTACCCCGTCGATCGGGGGAGAGGTGGCTCGGCGAAGCCGAGACGGAGTGGGGGTCGACCAGCGCCGCATAAGAGCTTTGTTGGGGCAAGCCCCAGGTTCTGCAAGGCCGCCGCGTCCCTACACCGTCCGCCACATCGGAATGATCGAGGCGGCCAGCACCAGTGCCAGCACGATGTTGAGCGCGCGCCATTGCCATTCGGTCTTGAGCAGCCGCGCCAGCACCATGCCGGCCACGCACCACAGTGAAAGCGAGGCGGCGGCCGCGAGGCCGAAGGTGGCGCCGAGCAGCAGCGCAAGTTGCACCGGTCCGCTGGCCAATGCCGCGAACGAAGCCGCGGCGCCTAGTCCCATCGCCCAGCCTTTCGGGTTCATCCATTGAATGCCGGCGCCGCCCAGAAAGCTGTTCGGCCTGGCCATGCTCACATCCAGATTGGGCGGTCCGCTGCGGCCGATCTTGATCGCCAGCCAGAGGAGATAGAGCGAGCCGACGACCTTCATGGCCAGTTGCAGCGAAGGCACGGCAAGCAGCAGACCGGCAAGCCCGGCGGCAGCGGCACCCGTGACGGTGGCGAGGCCGGCGGCGCTGCCGACCAGCAGGGGCACGGAACGGCGAAAGCCGAACTGCGCGCCGGACGCCGTAGACAGGGTCGTGGCGATGCCGGGCGTGGTGGTGGCGACGATGGCAAAAAGGATGAGCGGGAGAATGGGCTCGAGCATGCGGCGTCCTCTGTCAGAGGGCTGCGATCGTAGCTGCGTGCGAACTTCAGTAAATGCAATGTTTGCTATGGTCAGCATTAGGATAGATAATGCCACCCATGATCCGAAATCTCGACATGGCGCTGATCCGCACCTTCATCACCGTCGCCGACAAGGCCAGCATGACGGCGGCGGCCAATGCGCTGCACCTGACGCAGGGTGCTGTCAGCCAGCAGGTCAAGCGGCTGGAGGAGGCGCTCGGCTCCAGCCTGTTTACGCGCGACCGGCGCGGCTTGCGGCTGACGCGCGCCGGTGAACAGCTGTTCGGCAGGGGCAAGCGGTTGCTGGCCTTGAATGACGAGATCTGGGCCGAGATGGCTGGGACTTTGGTGGCCGGCCAGGTGCGGCTCGGCGTGCCCTACGACCTTGTCGGCACCTTGCTGGCGCCGGTGCTGAAGACCTATGCCGAGACCTATCCGCAGATCGAGATATCGCTGGTCTGCGCCTCGTCGCCGGAACTGACGGCTGCCCTTGCGGCCGGGACCATCGACCTTGCGGTGATCGAGGAACGCGTCGGCCCGTCGGCCGGTGAGTGCCTTGCCATCGACCGGCTGGTCTGGGTCGGTGCCAAGGGCGGCATTGCCCGCGCCAAGCGGCCGCTGCCGGTCTCGATCGTCGCCGATACCTGCGCCTTCCGTCCGGCGGTGCTGGCGGCGCTCGGTGAGCATGGGCTGGAGTGGCGCACCGTGTTCGAAAACGGCAACATCGACGCGACGACGGCGACGGTGCGGTCGGACCTTGCCGTCACCACCTGGCTGGCCTCCACCGTGCCGGCCGATCTGGACATACTGCCATCGGAGTCCGGCCTGCCGCCGCTGCCGAATTTTGCCATCAACCTGCATCTGCCGAGGCACGGTGTCGGGCCGGCGGCGCAGGAATTCGCGCGGCATATCCGCGACGGGCTGGCGCGGCGGCCGGTGGCTGCTTGAGCCAGGCAGAACTTGGGTTCCTCTCCCCCGTCGATCGGGGGAGAGGTGTCGAGTTGTCCGAACCGGATAGATAGGTAACAGAATGGACCGATAGCATGGGTGACAGTTTTCTTGCTGGTCGGGTATGTCTGTCTTGCGGCGGCGGCGCGATTGACGAGCGGCTTCCCCCACTCCGTCGCTGCTTCGCAGCGCCACCTCTCCCCCCTCCGGAGGGAGAGGAAGGGAGCCAACCTTTCTAAAGCTCGCGCCTTTCCTCTACCCCGTCGATCGGGGGAGAGGTGGCTCGGCGAAGCCGAGACGGAGTGGGGGTCGATCTTTCATCGTGGGGCGAGGAACCCAGGTCCTGCTACTTCCAGTTCTTGCGCCGTTCGAGCTCGGCCTCGGATGGCTCCCCTGTGACAAACGAGCCGACCTTGATCTCGCCTGATCGTTCGTAGGTCGCCATGATGACGCCGGTGCTGGTTGCCTGCGACTTGATGAGCTTGAAGGCGGCCGGCATCGCGCTGTCGCCGAACAGCCGCTTGCCCTTGCCCAGCAACAGCGGGAAGATCATCAGCCGAATTTCGTCGATCAGCCCGTTGGCGAGCAAGGTCTGGATCAGATCGCCAGATCCCTGGATGAGCAGGTCAGGGCCATCCTCCTGCTTGAGGCGGCGCAACGTCGCGACGATATCGGGTCCGAGCGCTTGCGTGTTCTGCCAGGTGAGGGTGTCAGGCCGATGCGTCGCCACATATTTGGTCGCGGGGTTGAAGGCATCCGCGATCGGATCCTTCTGATACGGCCAGTAGGCGGCGAAGATGTCGTAGGTTCTGCGGCCGAGCAGCAGGGCGAAAGGCTTGGAGAACAGTTCATCCATCGCCGCGCCCCCCGCCTCGTCAAAGTAATGGAAGGTCCAGCCGCCGAACTTGAAGCCGCCGACCGGATCCTCTTGCGGGCCGCCGGGCGCCTGCATGACGCCGTCGAGGCTGACGAATGTCGCCGAGATGATCTTTCTCATTCCAGTGCTCCCGTTCTTCGGTCCACGCCGTCGTGGCCGGACTTCAGCCCAAGGACGGGCGACGAGCCACCAGTCCGACATATAAATTTTGGCGAACCACCATCATTTGCGAGGCCCGGGGTGGAGATCTTCCGACGAGAACCAGACATCGCCCGATATGGCGGTGGCGGTGTCGTCCGGCGCCCTGTCCTGCACCAGCCAGATCGAGCGGCTGCGCGCGGCCTGCTCGCGCGTCGGGATCCTCGACGCTGAGTCTGCGAGCGAGGCGCCGACGCAGGGAATGAACCACGATCGCATGAACGGATCGCAGGCGAAGCCTTTTTCGGTGCGGATCACCATCACCGCCAGCGGGACGCGCTCGGCCGGGCGCCAGGGGAAGATCATGCGGCCGCCGGGCCGCAGCGCCTTCAGCCACCCTGCTGGTGGCGCTGCGACGCCAGCATTGACGTAGATGATGTCGGATGGCGGCAGGGGCGTCGTCACCGCATCGCCATGGACGACCGTTGCATTGCCATATGCTTCGAGATTTTTGCGCGCCAGATCGGCCAGCTTTTCGTCGAGTTCGAAGCCGGTGACGGTGCCGCCTGGTAAAACCAGCTTGGCCAGCACGGCGGTGTAGTAGCCGGTGCCGGCGCCGATATGAGTGACGGCCTCGCCAGGTTTAGGCGCAAGCTTTCCGATCCACATGGCATGCAGGAAGGGCTCGCCATTGTTGATGCCCTTGTCGTCGTCGAGCGTCACCAGCACGTTCTGGTAGACATGGGCCGGGTCGGCGCTCGGCGTCGTGACCTTGCCGTTGCCGGCGATGACCGTCCACGGCCCGGGACCGAGAAACGCCTCGCGCGGCACCTCGGTGAAAGCCGCTTCCAGGCGTGGGTCGGGCGAGCCGGCATGGGCGACCAGCAGCCGCGCGTAGAATTTCCTGATGTCTTCGATCCGGGCCATGCTGCGGGACAACATAGCGCGGATTGCCGATTTGTCGCGAGACTACCCTTGGCGCACGGTAGTCGATTTTCGAAGCGGAGCTTAGCCGATGCCGAACATGGTGTCGTAGAGCAGCTTGAAGTTGAGCCCCAGGATGACCGCGGCGACTACCCAGGCAAGGGCGGCGACGCCGCGCGGAATGGCGAGATTGCCCATCTTCTTCTTGTCGGAGACGAACTGCACCAGCGGGACGACCGCGAAGGGCAACTGCATCGACAGGATCACCTGGCTGAACACCAGCAACTGGCCGGTGCCCTTTTCGCCATAGAGCGCGGTGACGACCACCACCGGGATGATGGCGAGGCCGCGCGTCAAGAGCCGGCGTGCCCAGTTGGGGATGCGCAGGCGCAGGAAACCCTCCATGACGATCTGGCCGGCAAGCGTTGCGGTCACCGTCGAGTTCAGGCCGGAAGCCAGCAGCGCCACCGCGAACAGGATCGAGGCGATGCCAAGGCCGAGCAGCGGCGACAACAGCTCGAAAGCCTGGCCGATCTCGGCAACATCCTGATGGCCGGTGTTGTGGAAGGCGACCGCCGACACGATCAGGATGGCGGCATTGACGAACAAAGCCAGCATCAGGGCGATGGTCGAGTCCGTCGTTGCCCATTTGATGGCGTCGCGCTTGCCCTTTTCGGTGCGTTCATAGGCGCGGGTCTGCACGATCGAGGAGTGCAGATAGAGATTGTGCGGCATGACGGTGGCGCCGATGATGCCGATGGCGATGTAGAGCATCTCCGGGTTGGTAACGATCTGCGACGATGGCACGAACATGGCATGCAGGATCGAGCCTGCCGGCGGGGCGGCGACGAAGATCTGGATGGCGAAGCAGCTGAAGATGATGATCAGCAGCGCGACGACGAAAGCTTCGAGATAGCGGAAGCCCTTGTTCATCAGCAGCAGCACGAGGAAGGCGTCGAGCGCCGTCAGCATGGCGCCGCCGATAAGCGGAATGCCGAACAGAAGTTGCAGCGCGATCGCGGTGCCGATGACTTCGGCCAGGTCGCAGGCGATGATGGCCAGTTCGCAGGCAATCCACAGCACGAAGTTGACCGGACGGGGATAGTAGGCGCGGCAGGCCTGGGCGAGGTCGCGGCCGGTGGCGATGCCGAGTCGTGCCGCCAGCGCCTGCAAAAGGATCGCCATCAGGTTGGACAGCATGATGATGAACAGCAGCGTGTAGCCGAACTGCGCGCCGCCGGCGAGGTCGGTCGCCCAGTTGCCCGGATCCATATAGCCGACCGAGACCATGTAGCCGGGACCCATGAAGGCGAACAGGCGGCGGAACCAGACCCCCGAACTCGGAACGGCGATCGACGCGTTGACCTCGCGCAGGCTGGGCTCCTCGTCCTCGTCGGGCCTGGCGAACCGCCATGAGGAACGGGAGGCTGTGGCTTCGACTTCGGACATGGGGGAGGGCTTTCCGGGAGACTGGGCGATGTTCCCTTAAGCTATGCCATGGCTCAACATTATGCAATATGCTATATTTCATTGTCGGTGCTTTTTATTCTGCTGGCGGTATCGGGCGAACTCGCAATCGGAAGTCCGGTTGCACCTGTTGCGGAATGCAAATAAACGGCCTGAAGAATCAGAGCCCGTGCTATGAAAGCATGGATGGCAAATAGTCCTGGGAGGAGCGCGTATTGGCGCTGAAGAACAGACCGGTCCCGCGCGAGCCGCTGCTCGACGCCGAAATTCATTCGGAGGGCTTCCGGCAGCAGCGCGAAGCGCGCCGCAGCGCGCTGGTCGAGGATTATGTCGAGCTGATCGCCGACCTGATCGAAGACGGCAACGAGGCGCGCCAGGTGGACATCGCCGCACGCCTGGGCGTCGCCCAGCCGACAGTGGCCAAGATGCTGACCAGGCTGTGCGCCGACGGCCTGGTGTCGAGAAAGCCCTATCGCGGCGTGTTCCTGACCGATGCCGGCCGCAAGGTCGCGGAGCAAAGCCGCATCCGCCATCAGACGGTGGAAGCCTTTTTGCGCTCGCTTGGTGTCAGCGCCGAGACGGCACGCATCGACGCCGAAGGCATCGAGCACCATGTCAGCGCCGAGACGCTGGAAGCTTTCCGCAAGGCGATGACGGCGCGCTGAGCCGCCAGATTTCCGGCGCTGCCGGAACCGTCGCACGCCGGGCACGTTGCTCCCGACAGCGCGCGTTTTGTCGCGCGAACGGAGGAAGCGATGGGCATCGAACAAGCACCGACCGCAAAGGGCAAGCAGGCGGCCGCGGGACTGAAACGGGCGGCGGCGAGGGACGAGCGCAAGACCGAGGCGGAAACCGGCCGTCCGCTTAAAAAGGGCGCGGCGCGTTTCGAGGAACGGTCGAAGAGCTCTGACGGCAAGAGCGCCGGCGCCAAACAGGAAGATTAGGCGTCTGACGTGATTGGCTGCAGGCCAAGGCCGCTGTTGGACGTGGTTTACGTCCTTTCTTGCGGCAGTGTCTATCGCCCTCCGCTATGGCTGCGGGCGTTCGAGCCTTTTGAAAGGTCCAGTGGACCTTTCAATTTGCCTGCGGCAAACCGTTCCCTCACTCCCTGACATCCTGCACCCAGCTGCGCGGGTGGCCGTCGACGCGGAACTGGAAGATGAAATAGGGCGGGATGCAGGTGCCTTTGCCGGCTTTTGCCTGCACCAGATCGTCATAGCCTGCGGTGCAGATATAGTCCTCGCGGCAGGGATGCGCCTTGTCGCAGGCGCGCAGGCCGGCGGTCTTGGTGAATTCCTTCGTGCAGAATTTGTGGTCCTTGCCCGACGCGATGCAGTCGTTGAAGCCGGTCTTGGCCAGACGTCCGCACGTCGCCTCGTCGGGAAGCTTGTCGCAGCTCGCCTTGCGCAGCATGCCACCGGGAAAGCCGCCGGTCTTCTGCTGCGGATTGTCGTAGCGCTGGCGCGCCGCGCCATAGCCGGCGAGCTTGACCGGCGGCTTCTTGTCCCGCGCCGGGTCGATAGCGCAGGCCTTGGCGGTGGTCGGCGAGATGCGGCAATATTGGTCGCTGCCCCAGCTCGACATCCTGATCTCGCCGAACTCGACGGGATCACCGACCGCGGTGCCCGCGTCACTGACGCAGGTGCCGAAGCCCGGATGGATGGCGCTTTCGTGGACACCTGCGCAGCGCAGGCCCGCACCGCAGTTCCAGTCCTTGAAACTTGCATCCTCGCCGCGATAGCAGATCGAGCCCCAGCCATTGTAGAGGTCGGTGCCTTTCAGCGCCTCGGCATATCTGGCGTCCGGACGGGCGGCGAAGCCGCGCGTAAAGTCCGGGTGACTGCCGGCGGCGAACTGCTCGACGATGGCGCGGCGGCGCGGCAGGTCGGCGAAGAACACAGCCGAGCCCGGCACGAAGACGGCGTTGCGGCGCGGCTCGCTGGCCGGATCGGCGCCGGTGTAATGAAAGCCGGCAATGCCGCGCGTCTGATGGCAACCGGTGCAACTCATCTCGTTGAGCCGCAATTTGAAGCCGGCCGCCGACTTGATGGTGGCGAGCGTATTGCCCCTGGCGACGTAGTCCTTCAGCGCCTTGTCGATGTCGGCGTCGTCGACCAGCCCGTAGACGATGTTGTTCTG
>NZ_RZQY01000259.1:0-7771 GCF_003998575.1 Mesorhizobium sp. M7A.F.Ca.CA.001.10.2.1
GGCTTTATGATCCCGACCACGCCAGGGCTGAAAAACTGGCCAGCCAATGGGGCGTGACGGCCTTTGGCTCGGTCGAAGAAGCTGCTGCCGTCGAGGGCGCGATCTTCGATCTTGCCACCCCGCCGTCGCGTCATGCCGATGTGCTGAAGTCCTTGCCTGATGGCGCAGTGGCGCTGATCCAGAAGCCGATGGGCAGCAATCTTGCCGAGGCGACCGCGATCCTCGAGATCTGCCGTGCCCGGAAGCTGCACGCAGCGGTGAACTTCCAATTGCGCTTCGCGCCGATGATGCTGGCGCTCAAGGGTGCTATCGGCAAGGGCTGGCTCGGCGAGATCGTCGACTTCGACGCCTGGCTGGCGCTGGCGACACCATGGCAGCTTTGGGAATTCCTGCTCAAGGCGCCGCGCGTCGAGATCGCCATGCATTCGATCCACTATCTCGACCTGATCAGGCAATTGCTCGGCGACCCCAAGGGTGTGCACGCCAAGACGCTCGGCCATCCCAACCATGCCGTGGCGCAGACGCGCACCAGCGCCATTCTCGACTATGGCGACACCGTGCGCTGCGCGCTGTCGATCAACCACGACCATAAGTTCGGCCGCCGGCACCAGGCCTGCGAGTTCCGCATCTGCGGCACAGAAGGTGCCGCCTATCTCAAGCTGGGTCTCAACCTCGATTATCCCACAGGTGAGCCGGATGTGCTGGAGATTTACCCCAAGGGTGGAACGGACTGGGTCGCGGTGCCCTTGGCCGGCGAGTGGTTTCCAGACGCCTTCGTCGGCCGCATGGCCAATGTCCAGCGTTTTGCCACCGGAGAAGATGCTATGTTGATCAGTCCGGTCGAGGATGCCTGGAGCACGATGGCGCTGGTCGAGGCGGCGTATCAGTCGAGTGCGGCACCGGCGACGCCGATCGCGGAAAGACCCTGATGGAACAGATACAGTATTTCGAAGACTATGAGATTGGCGCGTCGCGCCTGACCAGCGGCCGCACCATCACCGAGACCGACTTCATCGTCCATGCCGGCCACACCGGCGATTTCTTCCCGCACCACATGGACGCCGAGTTCATGAAGACGACGCCATTCGGCCAGCGCATCGCGCACGGCACGCTGGTGTTCTCGGTCGGCATCGGGCTGACGGCAACCGTCATCAACCCTGTCGCCTTTTCCTACGGCTACGACCGGTTGCGCTTCATCAAGCCGGTGTTCATCGGCGACACGATCCGGACGCGCACCACAATTGCGGCCAGGGAAGACGACCCGAAGAGGCCGGGGTCGGGACGGGTGATCGAACGCTGCGAGGTGATCAACCAGCGCGGCGAAGTGGTGCTGGCGGCCGACCACATCTACATCGTCGAACGCAGGCCGACGCAGGGCTGAGACTTGGGAAAGTCCTAGAGCATTTCATTATCGTACCCGCCAACCCTGAGTTCTTTTCAGGATACCTTTCGAAACAGCCACGTGAATGATCCGCGCGAATGCGTTGGTGTAGAAGATCATCATGCCCATGGCAGCAGCAGGCGCGGTGTCGCCAGCGTCGTCCATGTTGAGCACTGCAACCGAGGCGAGCGCCGTGTGTGTTGTATAGATGAAGACCACCGCGGAAACCGTCGTCATGGCGTTGACGAAAAGATAGATCGAGATGTCAAGGATTGCCGGCAGACAGATCGGCACTGTCACCCGCGTGAACAGGCGATAGAAAGGCTGCTTCAGCGAGGCCGCGACCGGCTCGAACTCACGATCGATCTGCTTCAGCGCCGTCAGGGCCGTCAAATGACCGACCGTGTAAAAGTGCGTCACGGTGCAGACGACCAGGATCGCCATTGTGCCGTAGATCGCGTGCAGCGGATTGGCCGGATTGTTGAAGAAGAAAATATAGGCCAGGCCAAGCACAAGCCCCGGCACCGCCATCGGCAGCATGGCGAGGAAGTGGAAGGCTGCCCGTCCGGTCCTGAAGCCTTCGGTCTTTTCGACGATGTAAGCGCCGACGAAGACGATGACGGTTCCAAACACAGCGGTCAGCAACGAGAGCGTGATCGAGTTGTAGTAAGAAGCCCAGCCCCCGCCATCCATGCGACCGAACGCGAAATTCTTCAGGCTGAGACTGAGGTCGTAGGGCCAGAACTTGACCAGCGCGGCGTACTGGCAAATGCCGATGATGCCGGCGATGAACAACGCGACCAGGCTGCAATAAGCCAGACAGACCAGGTCGAAGCGGCGATTGGGTTTTGCCTCGTAAGGCACCGAGCGGGCCGACAGGAGCGAAACCTGCCTACGCTGGACCAGGCGGTCGACGACGAAGGCGGCGATGGCCGGGATCAGCAAGATGACCGAGACCACCGCCCCCATCTCGAAATTCTGCTGACCAATCACTTGCTTGTAGATATCGACGGCGAGCACGTTGAACTGGCCGCCGATGACCTTCGGCAAGCCGAAATCGGTGATGACGAGCGTAAACACGACAAACGCCGCGGAGATCAAACCGTAGCGCGCGCCCGGAATGGTAACGACCCAGAACGTCCGCCACTTGCTGGCGCGCAGCGAAGCGGCGGCTTCATATTGGCGCTGGTCGGAGATCGCCAGTGCCGTCGAGATAATGATCAGAGCATGGGGAAAGGTGAAGAATATCGAGCCGACGACAATCCCCAACGGACCGTAGATCGATATGCCGCCAAGCACGCTTTTCAACAGGCCCTGGTTGCCGAACAGATAGATGAGGGCGATGCCGGGCAGTAGCGACGGCACCAGGATGGGAGCCATGGCGATGAGCCTGAATAGGCCCTTGAAGCGCATCTTGCTTCGGTTCAAAGCGTAGGCGAAGCCGAAGGCTATGCCGACCGTGATGATGGTGCTGATCAGCGCGATCAGGAAGGAGTTCTGGATCGAGCGGAACAGCGTTGGCGTCGAGAAGTAGGTTGTGTAGTTGTCCAACCCAAGCTCGCGCGCGGGCCTCAGCATAATGCGCCGAAAGGTGTTCGAATCGACTTCCTGCCATTCGGTGCCGCGATGGAGTTGCGTGCCGATCAGGAAATAAGCGTCATCGGTGGTGCCGCGGACCTTGTATTTGACCGGGCTGCGGAAACTGAAATCCGGAAAGAAGCTGGTGGCCGGCAGCCGACCATCGGAACTGGTCGCAAGCTTTTCTAGCGGGACCGCGGCGAGTTTCTCGTTCAGAGCGGCGGCCGTCACTGGCTCGCCGAAATTGCCGAGCTTGTCGCTGACCTGGAATTCGAACGCGCCAAGATCGAAGCTGTAGGTCGAGAACGATTTCGACAGCATCACGTAGAGCGGGGCTGCCAGCGACAGGACCAGATAGAACGAGATGACGACCAGCAGGCCGCGCTTGATCAACTCGTCCTTGTCGAGCGACTGTCGAAGCGCCCGACCGGACGGCATCAGGATATCAGTTGCCGCCGCCATGGCGCTCTCCTTGCGGGAAGACAAGCAGTCGGTCGGCGGGCAGTTCCACCGTTAGCGCTCCGCCTTCGGCGAGGCCGAGACGCCGCGTGGCGTTGACCGAGAAATCGGCGATCAGAATCTCGTCTCCAAGCTCTCCGCCGCGCAGCCGGGTGCGCCAGAACGAACCCAGGAATTCCATTTCACCGACGGTCACTTCGATCAGGTTTTCCGAAGTCTTCACCACATCGGGTGCTCCAGGCGAGCGCGAACCCGGCCCGTGTGGAATCACGTCTTCCGGTCGAATGGCGGCGACGACTGCTTCGCCGTTCGCAAAGCTGTGCGGCGCGCATCTGAAAGCCTTCGTCCCGAAGCCTACCGAATCTGCTCCTACCGTCGCATCGAACTTGTTGGTCTCGCCGATGAAATCGGCGACGAACAGCGTCCTGGGATGGCGATAGATTTCAGTCGGGCTGCCGACCTGCTCGATGACGCCATGGTTCATGACTACAATGCGGTCGGCCAACGACAATGCTTCTTCCTGGTCGTGCGTAACCATGATCGTGGTGACGCCGAGCTTGCGCTGCAGCCCCTTGATCTCGTGGCGCAAGTGCACGCGCACCTTGGCGTCGAGCGCCGACAGCGGCTCGTCGAGCAGAAGCAGGCCGGGCGAGGTGGCGATGGCCCGGGCGAGCGCGATGCGCTGCTGCTGCCCGCCGGAAAGCTGCGCTGGGTATTTCTTCGCCTGATCGGGCAAGCCGACCAGCATGAGCAATTCCTTGACGCGGGCATCGATCTCGGCGCGCGGCCGTTTGGTGTTTTCCAGGCCAAAGGCGATGTTCCTTTCAATCGTCAGATTGGGAAACAGCGCGTAGGACTGAAACACGATGCCGTAGTCGCGTTTTGACGGCGGCAGCGTTGAGATATCCCTGCCCCCCTGGCGGACGACGCCTCTGGTCTGCAGGTCGAGGCCGGCGACGGCGCGCAGCAGCGTGGTCTTGCCGCAACCCGAAGGGCCGAGAAAGCAGATGAATTCGCCTTCGTTGATGTCGAGCGAGATGTCCTTCAGCGCATGGAACTCGCCGAAGGCCTTCCAGAGATGTTCGATCCGCAGGTAAGCCGTGTTGCCGGCAGCGGTCATGGGATGCACCTCGGCCAGCGTTGCCGATAGATCAGCGACGGGTTCGTGTCTCATTTTGACCATCCGGGAAGAGTTACGAGAAGGGCGCCGCTCTGACGGCGCCCTGTCGAAATGCTCTGCGTCTAGCTCTTGGGCTCAGACTTGGCGTCGTAGCGCTTCGTCCACTCGTCGAGAATGGCCTTGCGGTGGTTGGCCGCCCACTCGAAGTCATTGTCGATCATCTTGGACTCGATATCTGCGGGCAGGAATTCGACCGGCTTGGCGACATTCGGCATAGCCAGAACCGCATAACCTACATTGTACATCTCGTTGGCCTCCTTGCTGATCGACCAGTCGAGCAGCGTTTTGGCGGCTTCGAGATTTTTCGTTCCCGCAACGATCGCGGATGCCTCCATGTCCCAGCCGATGCCTTCGGACGGGATGACGATATCGAGGGGAGCGCCCTCCTTCTTCGATTTCGCGGCGCGGAACTCGAACGAGATGCCGATTACGGTTTCACCGGCGGCGGCCATTTTGCACGGCTTCGAACCAGAATGCGTGTAGGCATCAATATTCTGATGCAGGGCATCCATATAGGCCCAACCATCCTTCTCGCCGAACAACTGCAGCCAGCTCGATACATCGAGGAAGCCGGTGCCGGACGAGGCCGGGTTCGGCATCACGATGTGACCCTTGTATTCCGGCTTGGTAAGATCTTTCCAGCTGGTCGGCTCGGCGAGGCCAAGCTTTTTGCCCTCCACGGTGTTGAAGCAGATCGAAGCCGCCCAGGCGTCCATGCCAACCCAGGCCGGTGGCGTGTCCTTGTCGACAAACTTCGGCTTGAGCAATTCGACGCCTTTTGGCGCGTAGGGCTCAAGCATGCCTTCGGTCTTCAGCACCAGAAGCGATGTAGCGGCAAGGCCCCAGACAACGTCGGCCTGCGGATTGTCCTTTTCGGCCAACAGCTTGGCGGTAACGACACCCGTGGAGTCGCGGACAAAGTTCAGTTTGATGTCGGGATGGCTCTTTGTGAAAGTCTCGGCGTAGCGGGCGAGATCTTCGGCTTCAATGGCGGTATAGACTGTCAGTTCGGAGGTTTCGGCAAAGGCGGCGGATGACATCAATGCCGCGGCGAAGGCCATTGCGATAGTTGCGTTGCGCGATTTCATGCTCAGTTCCCCTTTGATTGTTGGCACATTCTGCGATGCACTGTGACGATCGCGCCGGTGGACATTGCGGCCCTGTAGCGCTTGTGGATGTCGTCGTTGGGTCAACTCTGGGGATTGGTGATCGATAAGTAAAATCTATTTATTTTATGACAGGCAAACTTCTACTGATAGTCGTCATGGAACTGTCGCATGCCTGTTGCGGCCGCTATTTCGCGCTTGCGAAAGCCCACGATTGGCACGGAGACGGTTATGGTCAGCCGAACGAAACGCCCGTTGTCTGTGCCCGCAAACGCGGGTCGGACGAGCGGACAGTCACCACCAGATCGCCCCCCCTCGCCCGCAAGCCCGCGTCGATTTCGGGGCATTCGAGCTCGCGGTCGGTGCGCACGGCCTTCATGGTCAGGCCGCCAGCACGGCGGTCTCGAGGATGTCGAGCGCACGATCGAGATCAGCTTTCGAAATGACCAGCGGCGGCGACAGCGTCAGCACATTGCCCTGGCTGACCTTGAAGCTCAGCCCCTGCCCCAGGCAAGCATAGAAGACGCGTTCGGCGAGATCGCGCGCCGGCTCGCGCGTATCGCGATCCTCGACGAGCTCGACGCCGACCATCAGTCCCCTGCCCCTGACGTCGCCGACATGGGGCGAGCGCGCCATCAGGTGCTGCATACGCTCCAGCATGTGCCGGCCAAGTTCGGCCGCGCGTTCGACCAATCCTTCCTCCAGGATGATGTCGATCGTCGTCAGTGCGGCGCGGGTCGTCACCGGGTTCTTCTCGTGGGTGTAGTGGCCGATCGCGAAGCCACCGGTGACGTCGAGGTCGCGGCGCGCGATGACGGCGGCGATCGGCAGGATGCCGCCGCCGAGCGACTTGCCGAGGACGACGATGTCGGGCGTCACATCATCATGCTCGTGGGCGAAGAATTTTCCCGTCTTGCCCAGCCCGGTCGGGATCTCGTCGAAGATCAGCAGCGTGCCGTGCCGGTCGCAGGCTTCGCGAACCCGCTTCCAGAAACCGGGCGGCGGCGGGTTGGGCGTCGCCCGCATCGGTTCTGCGACGACCGCCGCCACGTCCTGTTCGCGGCCGAGCACATAGGCGATCATGTTGGCGCAAGCGAGCCCCGAGGTTTCGAGGGAATCGTGGCCATAGGGACAGCGATAGCCGTCCCAGGGTGCGACGTGCTCGGTGCCGGTCATCATCGGGCCTGATATGTGCGAGCGGAAGGTCGCCTCGCCGCCGACGCTTGCAGCGCCGAAGCCGGCCCCGTGGAACGCATCCCAGAACGACACCGTCTTGAAGCGGCCGGTCGCGGCGCGGGCGATCTTCAGCGCGACCTCGATGGCATCCGAACCACCGGTGGTGAACAGCACCTTGCCGAGATCGCCGGGCGCCAATGCCGCCAGCTTCTCCGCCAGCTCGACGGCGGGCTCGCAGGTAAAGCGGCGCGGCGCAAAGCAGAGCTCATCGAGCTGCTTTTTGATCGCCGTGACCAGCCTTGGATGGCCGTAGCCGAGGTGATGCACGCTGTTGCCGTGGAAATCCATGAAGCGGCGGCCAGCGGTGTCCTCGATCCAGATGCCTTGCGCCTTCGCGATGGTCGAAAGGCAGGGGCTGGACAGACTCTGGTGCATGAAGGCAGCCGCGTCGCGATCGAGCAAGCCGCGGATCCGCGGATCGTCCTGCCCGGCATCCCATCGGCCGCGAGCCGCTGTGGTGTTGGAATCGCCTTCGGTGTGCACAAGCTCTTTGATCGCGGCCATCATGGTCTCCGAAACGCGAATGAGGGAGCGGCGAACGCTCCCTCGGTTGTCTTATCCGTCAATGCCGCCCGGTCAGGACCAGGGCAGCGAAAATGTCTTCACATTGGTGTAGCTCTTCATCGCCTCGATGACGCCTTCCTTGTAGCCATTGCCCGAATCCTTGATGCCGCCGAAGGGCGACATCTCGATGCGGTAGCCCGGCACTTCCCAGATGTTGACGGTGCCGACCTGAAGGCCGGCGATGTATTTCTGCATGCGCGGAAAAGAGTTGGTGCAGACGCCCGACGACAGGCCGAAGGCGGTCGAGTTGGACAGTGCGATCAGCGC
>NZ_RZQY01000025.1:0-22181 GCF_003998575.1 Mesorhizobium sp. M7A.F.Ca.CA.001.10.2.1
GCTGGATGGTGGCAAAGCCGGGATCGCCCGGCACGCCGACATTCGCCGGCCCCGAAGCCGTGGTTTCCTGGAACAGATTGTCGCCGAGCGGCGCCAGGCCGGCCTCGTTGGCGAAGTTGGCGATCTGAAGCTGCCCGAGGTTCTGCAGGTCGGTCTGGCCATCGATGCGGGCGAAGACCTGGCCGGTCTTGTTGACGATGACCTCGACGGCATCCACGGGAACATTGATTGCCGGAATGACGGCAGCGCCGTCGACCGTCACGAGTTGGCCGGTGGCGTTGGTGTTGAGAGCTCCGGCGCGGCTGTAGAGCGTGCCGCCGTCGGCACCCTCGATCTGAAACCAGCCCCTGCCGGTCAGCGCCAGGTCGAAACTGTTGCCGGTGCTGGTCAGTTCGCCCTGGGTGTGCACGTTGCGCACGGCCGTCGTCTTGACGCCGAGGCCGATCGAGACGCCCTCCGGCACCAGCGAGGCGTTGGAGCGGTTGGGCACGCCTTGTGTACGGTCGACCTGATAGAGCAGGTCGGAGAATTCGGCACGGGCGCGCTTGTAGCCGGTGGTGTTGATGTTGGCGATGTTGTTGGCGATGACTTCCAGATTTGTCTGCTGGGCATTCATGCCGGTGGCGGCGATGGCGAGTGCTTTCATGGCGGAATTCCTCAGATGCCCATTCGACTGACTTCGAGATAGGCGGAAACCACCTTGTCGCGGATGGCGACGGCGGTCTGAAGCGCCTGCTGCGCGCTCATCACGGCGTCGACCACCTGACGGGTGTCGGCGTCGCCCTTGAGCGCCTGCAACGATACCTGCTCGGCATTCTGCAGCGTGTTCACGGTCTTGGAGGCTGCCTGGCTCAGCGCCTCGGCGAAGGAGGTGCCGATGGTGCCGCCGGCCGAAGGTGTCGCACCGCCCTGGAGCAGGCTTGTGGCCGTGTCGTCGCCGCCGATCGACGGCTTGAACTGAAGCGCTCCGATACCGCTGATCATTACTGGTTCCTCATCAGGTCGATGGTCATGGAAATCAGGTCGCGGGCCTGCTTGACGACCTGAAGGTTGGCCTCGTAGGAGCGGTTGGCCTCGGTCATGTCGGCCATTTCGATCAGCACGTTGACGTTGGGCATCTTGACGTAGCCCTTCTCGTCGGCTGCCTCGTTGCCGGGCTGGAACTCGACTGGAAAGTCGCTGGGGTCTCGATCGATCGAATTCACTGCAACGGTTGAGCTGCCGGAGGCCCTGTCAAGCTCGGAGACGAAGCTGATGGTCTTGCGGCGATAAGGATCGGAGCCGGGCGCGGTGCCGGTCGACTGGGCGTTGGCGAGATTTTCGGAAACCACGCGCAGGCGCTCCGACTGGGCGCCGAGGCCGGATGCTGCGACTTTGAGGGCTGCGGTCAGTGCGTCCATGGTCAGCTCTTCACCGCCATCATCATCATCGTATGAAACGCCTTGACGATCGCCGTGTTGAGTTCGAAGGAGCGGCGCACCTCGCCGGCTTTCAGCAACTGGTCTTCCAGAACGACCGAGTTCTTGGACGGCATGACGACGCCGTCATTCTCCTGCGGCTTGATGGTGAAGCCGGCATTGGTCGCCGCATTGCCGAGATGGCCGGCCTGGGTCGCCTGCAGCGATACGGCAGCGCGGTCGAGCACCTTTTCGAATGGCTCGACATCGTTTGCCGTATAGCCTGGCGTGTTGGCATTGGCGATGTTGCCGGCGACTGCCGACTGGCGCACGGCCAGCCATTGCGCTTGCTTGGCGGCGAGGTCGAAAAGGGAAACGGGCTCCATGGGAATCTCCGAGCAGGTACCCAGAGACTAGGCCGCCAGTCTTGCGCGGGCCTTGCGGATGGCGGGAGCCGGAGATCGTTTATCTGGAGAGTTCGATCACCCGGTCGGCACTGGTGACCATGACCCATTTGCCGTTGCGCTGCTCGATGGAGGACACCTGACTGGAGTCAGGCAGTATCGAGCCGCGCTGGACGATCCAGAGGCCAGCGTCGTCCTGGATCATGGCACGGCCGTTAGCGACATGAACCATGCGGAATTTCGCCGCGTCGGCCGGAAACGGTTGCTCGTCGGGTGCGGCTGCGGGATTGGCGTCGTCCCGCACCGTCCCCGTGGCAAGAAGATCGAGATTGGCCGCGGGAATATCCTTTGCCGTCAGCGGCGCGCTGCGTTGCGCGACCACGCCGCCGCCCGCTCGCCCGGAATTGGAGCCGGTGCCGCCGAACTTCATCGCCTGGACGCCAAACTGGTCCTGGTTGAAGAAGATGTACCAGGGAAACAGGGCGCAGATCAGGCCGAGCGTGATGCCGAGCGCGGCTATGACGAAATCGCTGCGTCGGTCGGACTTCTTCTTCAGTCGGGGAAACGGTGCCTTTGGCGGCTGCGGCCATTCGGTGCGCGGGAACAGCCCGTCGATCAGCGAGTCGCGGCTGGCCTGCGTCATCTCGGCAGCCACCGCCTGGGGAGCCCGGGGCAGAGCGGGTTCGACGGGCCTGGCCAGATCAGGATCGGCTTTGCCAGCTCGTGGCAGGATTGGCTTGACGGCTCTGGCCAGAACGGCCTCGGCTTTGGCTGCGATGTCACGGGCGGCCTTTGCCTTGGCGGTTCTCGCTTCGTCAGCCTCGGCTTGCTCCACGGCGTTGGCCTCGGCGATCATGTCGCGCAGGATGCGCTCGGTATATTCGCGTTCAGTCTCCGGCATCGGCCTTCAGCTTGCTCTTGAGGTGGCGGGCGAGATCGGAGAACGGGTCGGTCGACGGGCGATCCTTCGGCGCTTGCGTCAGCGCCTCATAGATCAGCGGCACCTGGCGCACGGCGATGTCCAGTTCGGCATCGGCGCCCCCCTGATAGGCCCCAAGCAACCGGATATCGCGCGTGTCCTCGAAGCGCGAGATCATCGACTTCAGCCTTGTCACCAGCGCGCGCTGTTCTACGCTCCAGGCCTTTCCGGCCAACCGCGATATGGACGACAGCGGGTTGACGGGGGGATAGCGACCCTGTTCGGCGATCGCACGGTCGAGCACGACATGGCCGTCGAGGATGCCGCGCACGGAATCGGCGACCGGATCGTTGTGATCGTCGCCGTCGACCAGCACGGAAATGATGGCGGTGATGGATCCTTTGCCTTCCCCGCCCGGCCCGGCGCGTTCGAGCAGCTTGGGCAGTTCGGTGAACACCGAGGCCGGATAACCGCGCGCGACCGGCGGCTCGCCGGTCCCCGTCGCCACCTCACGCAGGGCGTGGGCGAAGCGGGTGATCGAATCCAGCACCAGCAAAACGCGATGCCCCTGGTCGCGGAAATGCTCGGCGACGCGCATGGCGGTGTCCGGCGCACGCCGGCGCATCATGGCGCTTTCGTCGCTGGTGGCGACGACGGCGACGGTCTTGGCCATGCTCTCG
This sequence comes from Mesorhizobium sp. M7A.F.Ca.CA.001.10.2.1, assembly GCF_003998575.1. Taxonomy (NCBI): domain Bacteria; kingdom Pseudomonadati; phylum Pseudomonadota; class Alphaproteobacteria; order Hyphomicrobiales; family Phyllobacteriaceae; genus Mesorhizobium; species Mesorhizobium sp. M7A.F.Ca.CA.001.10.2.1. Next base: position 3,401 of record NZ_RZQY01000025.1, read on the forward strand.
CCGATAGTATCCTCGAGGAATTCACGCACTTCTCGGCCGCGTTCGCCGATGAGCGCCACCACGACGGTATCGAATGCGTCGGCGCCGGCGAGCATGGCGAGCAGCGTCGACTTGCCGACGCCGGAGCCGGCAAAGATGCCAAGGCGCTGGCCGAAACAGAGCGGCGTGAAGATGTCGATGACCTTGACGCCGGTCATGAAGGCAGTGCCGACGCGTTGCCGCGCCATGGCTCCCGGCGTCGTCTGGGCGCCGCGCGATGTGTCGTCTCCCCGGGCGAGCGGCGGGCCGCCATCGATCGTCCTGGTGAGTGCGTCGATGGTGCGGCCGCGCCACGAGGCATGCGGCGCCACCACGAGCGGACCTCGGCGGAAAACGGCATCACCGATGCCGGAATCGGCGCTGCGTTCGAAGGGTGCCACGACGGCCTCGTCGCGGCCGATCTTGACGATCTCGCCGCGCCGCGCACCGGCATCGCCGCGCTGCTCGACGATGTCGCCCAGCCTGGCGAAGCCGGAAAGGCCGTGCACCTTGTAGTGCGTGGGCGTGACTTCGATGACGCGGCCGCCGCGCTTGAGCAGCGCCTCGGCGTCGGCGAAACGCCGCCAGACCCGTTCCAGCGCGGCAAGCCGGTCTTCCGGCGCCGGCTGGAGTTGTCTTTCGGGTGCGCGCAGGGATGGTTGGTCGAGCGACATGGATTATTTCGAGCCGAGCGTCTTGATCGCCTCGTCTGTGGACGAGTCGGTCTGCCGCATCAGGGCGGCGGTGTTCTCGAAGGCGCGCTGGACCATGATCAGCCGGGTGATCTCCAGCACCGGATTGACATTGGACTCTTCGAGAAAACCCTGGGCGACGCCGACATCGGAGCGGTCGGTGACAGGCTCCGGGGTGCGTGCCGGAACGATGCCGGAATTGCCGTAGCGGACGAAGTTCGGGCCTGGGTCGAAATTGTAGAGACCGATCGAGCCGACAAGCTGATCGTTCTGGCGCAACGAACCATCGGCCCCGGCCTTGGGTGGGCCGTTGCGGGGATCAAGCTGGATCGGCGAGCCGCCGGCATCGAGCACCGGGTGGCCCTCGATCGACATCAGCTCGCCGTTCTCGTTCATCGAAAAGCGGCCGTCGCGGGTCATGACGGTGCCGACCGGCGTCTCTATGGCAAACCAGGCATCGCCCTGGATGGCGAAATCGAAGGGATTTCCGGTCTCGCTCAAGGCGCCGTGGGCGCCGGAAAGGTAGGTCTTGCCCGGGGAGGCGAAGGATACCGATTTCTGCCCGGTGCCGGAGACGACGTCCTCGAACTTCACGCCGGTAGCGCGAAAGCCGATCGTCGAGGCGTTGGCGACGTTGTCGGCGATGGTGTCGAGGCGCCGCTCGAGCGCGATCTGCGACGAAAGGGCGACGTACAGGCTGTCCCGCATGATGGCCTCAGAACCTCAATTTCTGCATGGCCATCATCAGGTCGGTGGAGATGCCGACGGTGAGTGGCTGGGCAAATAGCACGCTGACCGAGGTGACGGCCGATGAAGTCGGGTGGTTGATCTCGTACATGCTGGTGAAGCGGGTCAGGAACTTGCCGAGTTTCTCGGGGTCGGAGAAATCCGAGATGTCGAGTTTTTGCTCGAACAGCTGCGCCTGCTTGTCGACGTCGGCGGTGGCGAAGGAATCGGGCAGGCCGAGCACGGTGCGCACGACACTGGCAAGCGCGGTGTCGGCCAGCACGTCATACCAGCTGGTGATGGTTGGGGCCTTGCGATCGAAGTAAAGCGCCAGCCGCACGCCCTGGTTGGCCTGACCGGCATCCTCTTCGAGGGTCTGGCGCATGTATTTGTCGACGGTCGGCTGCTGCGCCGGATTGATGGTGGTGGTGTTTTCGCCATAGGCTTCGAAGTTGAAGGCGGAGGCAAGCGCGGCATAGGTCTTGTCCGTCATCTTGTTGGCGACACTGTGGGGGTCGCGGACGCCGCCTTGCAGAACCCGCTTGATGAGATCCTTGTCCTCCGTCGCCGAGTCGAGACCGAATGACGCCAGCGCGTATGTGTAGAGCCGGCTGTTCGACATCAGATCGTCGATCGACTTCACCTTGGTGATGTTGGCAAGATAGTATGTCGTCTCGCCCTTCACATAGGCCGAATTGGGATCGAGGCCGGCGATCTGGGCCTGGATGGCATAGTTCTTGGTCACCAATTGCTGTGTCTTGTTGTAGATGGTCGCATCGGCGCCGTTGGCGGCGAAGTTGAAGGCGCTGACGAATTCGGCGTAACGCTTGTCGGTCAGCTTGTTGGCGAAGCTGTCGGGATCGGAGACGCCTTCCTTGAGTGCCTTGACCATGAAGGCCTTGGCGTAGTCCATGTCCTCCAGCCCGTAGGCCTTCATGGCATACTTGAACAAACGGTCGTTTTTGACGAAATCGTCGATCGATTTCACCTTGGTGATATTCGCGAGATAATATTTGGTGTCGCGATCAACCACGGGCTGCTGCTCGATCCTGTCGATCGATTTTGAAATGTCCTTGGTGATGAGCTGGTAGCTCGTAAAGGTATTGAGCAAAGACGTGCCTCCGGCCGAAGCTATGCCGGCACAATACCCCTACTTCCTTGCGCGAAACTGAATCGCTTCCAAGCCCTCGATTCAAGCCTCACACAAGGCACGGGGACTATCCCTAGCTCCTGATGTGAAATGCGGAAGGACCTGTCGTGGGCATTCTGATTGGACTGGTGGTAACGCTCGGCTGCGTCCTTGGCGGCTTCATGGCCATGGGCGGCCATCTTCACGTGCTGATCCAGCCATGGGAGGTCGTGATCATCTGTGGTGCGGCTTTTGGCACCTTCCTCGTTGCCAATCCGATGAAGACGGTCAAGGACACCGGCAAGGCCATTCTCGAAGCCTTCAAGCAGGCGGTGCCGAAGGAACAGGACTATCTCGAGACGCTCGGCGTGCTGCACTCGCTGATGCGCGAGCTGCGGTCGAAATCCCGCAGCGAGGTCGAGGCGCATATCGACAATCCAGAAGAGTCGGCGATTTTCCAGGCGTTCCCAACCGTGCTGCACAATCATGACCTGACGCATTTCATCTGCGACTACTGCCGTATCATCATCATCGGCAATGCCCGCTCGCACGAGATCGAGGCGCTGATGGACGAAGAGATCCAGACCATCAGGTCCGACAAGATGAAGGCCTATCACGCGATGGTGGCGGTGGGCGATGGCCTGCCGGCGCTCGGCATCGTCGCCGCCGTGCTCGGCGTGGTCAAGGCGATGGGCGCGCTCGACCAGTCGCCGGAAATCCTCGGCGGTCTGATCGGTGCCGCACTTGTCGGAACGTTCCTCGGCATCTTCCTGTCCTATTCGGTGGTCGGACCGGTCGCGACCAAGATCAAGACGGTGCGCGAAAAAAAGAACCGCCTCTATATCATCGTCAAGCAGACACTGCTGGCCTACATGAACGGTGCGCTGCCGCAGGTAGCGATCGAGTTCGGCCGCAAGACCATCTCGTCCTATGAACGGCCGACGATCGATGCCGTCGAACAGAGCACGATGAATACCGGTGCCGTCGAAAAGAAGGCCGCCTGAACGATGCGCGATAGATCGGTCCCAGCACTGTCATGACCAGTCCGGGCAGCCCAGCGGAAGCGCGTTCGCTGATCATCGAGCGTCTGGTCGGCGACAGCGGCGAGGCCGCGCAGGTCATCGACGCAGGCCGCGCCATGGCCGAACGCGCCGTACCGCTGTTGCAGAAAAGCCTGACCAGCGAGCTTGGCGTTCCGGTCGTCGTCGACCTCAAAGCGATCGAGGTCAGCCGCGTTCCCGAGGCGCGTTCGCGTGCCGGCGACACGTTCGCCATGACCGTGATCGGCTCGTCGGCGTCCTCTGATGCGATGACCCTGGTGATCGATGCTCCGGCGATCGCGATCATGGTCTGCACGCTGTTCGGCGGCGACCCGGATCTGCCGGCATCGCCGATCGAACGCGATCTGTCGCAGATCGAAATCGATGTTTCGACCATGGTGTTCCAGCAGGTCGCGCAGGCCCTCAACGGATCGGGAAAGCGCTCGCTCGACCTGCGCCTGCCCGCGCCGCGAGCGATGTCCGGCACCGAGGCGAAGCGGTATGTGCTGCGCGATGGCGCGGCAATCCGCATCGTGCTTGGCATCTCGACGCCGGCCGATAGTGGCACCGTCACGGTGACGATGCCGCAGCGCGTCGTGCTGGCCAGCCGCGACGGAGCCGTGCCTGTCAGCGACGACGATCACGGCCCCAGCTGGCGCGCCCGCTTTTCGGAAGAGGTGATGCGCTCCACCGTGGCGCTCGAGGCCACGATGCCGCTGGCGCGGCTGACGCTCGGCGATCTCGCCGGTTTCGAAATCGGCGACGTCATCGAATTCGAGGAAACGGCCCAGTCCCAGGCGCGTCTCAGCGCACGGGGCAAGACGCTGTTCGTATGCGAGTTCGGCAAACTGGGACAGAATTACACCGTCCGGATCAGGCATCCTTACGACGCCGGGCAGGACTTTATCGACGGGCTGATGCCGGCTGCCGCCGGACGCGCCTGAGCATTTGGAGACGATCATGGCCAAAACCAAGGCGGAAGCCGACCTCGACCAGCCGGACGAGCAACTCGATCGCGCCATCGAAGAGTTGCGCGGTGTCCTGCATGAAGAGGAGCAACGCCCCGATGCGGCCTTCAGGGCGGCCTCATCAGCCAATTCGAGCGTGATCATGAACATCCCCGTCGATGTCCAGATCATCCTCGGCAGCACCGAGATGCCGGTCTCCGATCTGATGGCGCTGCAAAAAGGGTCGACCGTGGCGCTCAATCGCCGCATCGGCGAACCTGTCGACGTCGTGGTCAACGGCCGCAAGATCGCGCGCGGCGAGATCACCGTGCTGGAAAGCGATCCGTCGCGGTTCGGCATCAGGCTGACCGAAATCATCGCCGGCACGAAGGGCGCCTAGACATGGTTTGCGGGGCTTGCCGGTGGCAGCGGAGGCGAGTGGCATGACGACGCCGGTGACCTTGACCCGCGCGCAGAAGGCGGCCGCCATACTTGTGGCGATGGGCAAGCCGTCGGCCAGCCGCCTGCTGAAATTCTTCAAGCAGGAAGAACTGAAGGCCCTGATCGAGGGCGCCCGCCTGCTGCGGACGATTCCGCAAAGCGATCTTGAGCGCATCGTCGCCGAGTTCGAGGCCGAGTTCACGGAAGGGGCGGGATTGCTCGATTCCGCCGACAGGATGGACACCATCCTCAACGAATCGCTCTCGCCCGAAGAGATGAGCGCGATCATGGGCGACAAGAAATTCGAGGTCGCACCGGAAGGCCCGCCGCCGATCTGGCCCGAACTCGAAAAGCTCGAACCGGCGCGGCTTGGTGCCTTCCTGGCCGGCGAGCATCCGCAGACGGCGGCCATGGTGTTGTCGAAGCTGGCGCCGCAGGTGGCGGCCAACGTGCTGCTGACACTGACCAAGCCGATGCGTGGAGAAATCATCAAGCGCATGGTGACGATGGCCAATGTTCCCGACGCTGCCGCCAGGATCGTCGAAAACCGGCTGCGCGCCAGCGTGCTGGCGGAAACCTCGACCAAGGACACCTCGGCCGGGCAGGCGCGTGTCGCCAGCGTTCTCAACGAACTCGACAAGCCGCTGCTCGAGGAGGTCATGCAGGATCTGGAAGCAGCCGGCACGCCTGATCTCGACGGTGTGAGGGCTCGCCTGTTTGCTTTCGACGACTTGCCGTTGCTCACCCAGAAAGCCCGGGTGCTGCTGTTCGACGGGCTCTCGACCGAACTGGTCACGCTGGCCCTGCGCGGCACTTCGGCCGCACTCGCAGAATCGGTGCTGTCGGCCATCGGCGCCCGCTCGCGGCGCATGATCGAAGCCGAACTCGGACAGGGCTCGGACGGGGTCCCTCTCGCCGACATCACGGCGGCCCGCAAGACGATCGTTACGACGACGATCCGGCTGTCGCGCGAAGGCGCCTTCGAACTGCCCTCGACCCAAGACGCCGCCTAAGGCCGCGCCATGGCTGACGCGGTCGACAAGGATTCGAAAACCGAAGAGGCGACGGAAAAGAAGATCCGCGACACCATCGAACAGGGCAAACTGCCCCATTCGCGGGAGACAGCGCTCCTTGCCTCGTTCGTTGCCATCCTGGTGTTCACCGTCTTCTACGCCAAGGATGCGATCATCGATCTCGGCATGTTCCTGTCGATGTTCCTGGAGAAGCCGGAAGCCTGGCCGATGGACACCGAGACCGACGTCATCGCGCTCTACAAGATCGTCCTCCTCGAGGTTGGCCGCGCCATCCTGAGCCTGATGGTGCTGCTGACCGTCGCCGGCATCGGCGCCTCGGTGTTCCAGAACATGCCGCAATTCGTAGGCGAGCGGATCCGGCCGCAACTCTCGCGCATTTCGATCGCCAAGGGATGGAACAGGCTGTTCGGCATCCAGGGTTGGGTCGAGTTCCTGAAGTCACTCGGCAAGGTCGGGTTTGCCATCGTCGTGCTGAGCTTCACGCTGTCGGAAGACCACCGAAAGCTGCTCGCCGGGATGATCACCAATCCGGTCGCATTCGGTCTCGTCATCCGCGGCATCGCCGTCGACATCCTGGTGGCGATCGTCTTCGTCATGGGGCTGATCGCGGCAATCGACATCGTCTGGTCGCGCTTCCACTGGAAGCAGGATCTGCGCATGAGCAAGCAGGAGGTCAAGGACGAGTTCAAACAGTCCGAGGGCGACCCGATCGTCAAGTCGCGGCTGCGCTCGCTGGCGCGCGACCGGGCGCGCAAGCGGATGATGACGGCGGTGCCGCGCGCGACGCTGATCATCGCCAACCCAACGCACTTCTCGATCGCGCTGAAATATGTGCGCGACGAGGACTCGGCACCCATGGTGCTGGCCAAGGGGCAGGATCTGGTGGCGCTGAAAATCCGCGAGATCGCGCGGGAACACAACATCCCGGTCTTCGAGGACGTGGCGCTCGCCCGCTCCATGTACAAGCAAGTTTCGGTCGATAGTGTGATCCCGTCACAATTCTACCAGGCCGTCGCCGAACTGGTGCGGATCGTCTACTCGAAAAAGGCTGAGCGCAGACAGATTTCATGAACCGGCAACCACACGCAAAATCTCGCGAGATCATAGTCGCCAGCGCCATCGAGCAGGTGGTGGGGGAACTCAGGCTGATCGATGTCGCCGACTACATCGCCTTTATCCGGCTGGAGCATTTCGCGTGCCTGTCGGACCTGGTCGATTCAGCGGTCGAGTTGTTCTTCATGCCGGGCACTCTGCGGCTTGGCCATGGTGGTGAGGCGCATGTCGACTGGAGCGGCAGCCCGCGCATCGTGCTCGATCTGGAACTGAGGCCGCCCGGCGTCACCGTCTATTTCCAGCTGACGCTGAGCGAGCTCGGCGCTTCGGTGGCGGTCAACTACGTGTCGTTCGAGAAGCCGGGCGAAGACCCGGAGCACAATACGGCGCTGCTCGAGGCGGTGATCGAACAGGCGCGTATCCGCAAGGTCGAGCCGCTCGCCTATCGCTGACGTCGGTCGCTATCGAGCTGCCTGTCGAAAACCCCTATTCGATCAAGCCCAGCCGCAGCGCCTTGGCCACGGCCTGGTTGCGATTGACGGCGTTGAGCTTCTGGGTCGATTGGGTCAGATACTGGTTAGCGGTGTGCACCGATAGTTTCAGGAGCCGCGCGATCTCTTCGCTGGTGTTGCCGTTGGCGGTCAGCTTAAGGCATTCGAGCTCGCGCTTGGAGATTGCCCGCATGCGGCCGGTATCGCCCGGACGGATGCGGGCGACGGCGGCGAACAGCGAAAAGCAGCGGGCGTGTATTTCGTAGAGCGCATCCTGCTGCAAGGTCATCTCCGAGCCCAGGAATACGACAAGACCGCATTGGCCGCGGTCGGCGTGCACGGGAAAAGCGATGCCGCTGGTTCCGGGCACCAGCGCCGCCATCTGCTCGGTCCAGGCGAGAGTGGTAAACAGCTCCACCATGGCAAGGACGCCGTCATCCGTCCACCAGCGCGGTTCGGTCGAGAGGCGGGTGTGGCGCACGATCTCCTCGCCGTTGGCGCCTGAGATGAACTTGGTCGCCACGGCAATGCCCGGATAGTCGGAATCAAAGCATGGCACGAGCCGCGCCCGCTCGGGCGAGGGGCTTACGAAGAAGAGGCCGAAAGCCGAGGCATTCATGTCAACGGCGATCCAGCGGCAGCGGCGCACGGCATCGGGAATGGTGACCGCGTGATGGGTTTCGGAGCCAAGGGTGAAGGCTCCGAACGGGTTGCGCTGCTCGTTGAAAAGGGCTTCGGCCGTTTCCTTGATATCGGCGTGTTTCAAATGATGCCGCTCCTGATCGCCGTGGCGATGGCCATCGCGCGGTTGCTGGCCGCGAATTTCTGGATGGCGTGGGTGATGTAGCTGTTGACGGTGTTGGAGGAGACGCCAAGGATGACGGCGACCTCGTCGGTGGTCTTGCCTTCGGAAACCCAGAACAGGCATTCGCGCTCCCGATCCGACAACGGATCCTGCATGGCGGCAGCGGCAATCAGTTGCGGGATGTGCGAGAGCGCGTAGCAGCATTTCAGTTGCGCCCGCATCAACGCCGGCTGGTCGATGCTGCCGGCGGTCGCCGCAGAGAACAGGGCGAACAGGCGCTGGCGACCGACATTAAGGCGCAGCGAATAGATTTCGGCATGGCCGAGCACGTCGAGAAGGCGGGCTTCCTCTCCGGTGATCAATCCGTCTGTTTCTGGTGCCCGGGATGCCACGAGCGGATGTGGACGGATACCTGGCGCGACGGTGAGCGCGCCTTGCGCGAGCCCGGCGATCAGCCGCTTGCCGATCAGCTCGATGGCATCGAAAATCCAGTTGGAGGAGACGATGCGCGCATCGTTGCGGTCCTGGTCGTGGACAATGGCGACCAACATGTAGCTGTCGGCGCCGATCTCGGCGGTCAGTTGCATGAAAAAGCTGGTGAGATCGCCGCGCGACGTCAGGCGCGAGCCCAATGTGTCGGATTGAAGAAGTGCGGCGGGACTGCTCATTCTTGTTGCTTTTGGCCGGAATCGTTTCTGCTGTCCGGATGCTGGAAGCCAGCCGCCAAACCCGAATACGCATTACTTTGACGAAGACACACGCGTGGCGCAGGGCTGCGCCGAACCAAATCCCGAATCCATTCAGGGAACGCGAAGCCGTCCGCGTCTGGTGCCGGAAAAGCTCCGGAACAAGAGACTTTGGGTGTTCGCCGCGCCCCCCAAGGACCGGCTGATTCGGGTCTAATCTACCCGCAGTTGAATCTGACATCAAACGCGATTTGACAAAATCGAATCCGATGGACACACGTGCGACTCAGAGGTCGGTTTTCGCGCCTCGGAACAGAAGACCGGGACGCGAAAACCTTCGCCGGCCATTTCGGCGGCCGGTCGATTTCGCCAGGCTCGGGAGCATTGAACAGATGGGCGCGCCGGTTGCCGTGCCGAAGGCTGGTGCCTTGGCCCGATAGTGGGAACCGGGCGATGTTGCCGCCCGGTCCCGGCCGTCCCTTGCTTATGCCTGTCGTTGTCCCAAAACCGCTAGATGCTCCGGGACGACAGGCATTTACCGATCCTCGAACCCGGTCAGCACGCCGACCGCGTTGATGCCGATCTCCTCGACGGCATAGCCGCCTTCCATGACGAACAGCGTCGGCAGGCCGAGCCCGCCGATGCGGCGGCCGATCTTTGGATAATCAGATGTCTTCAGCTTGAACTGGCTGATCGGGTCCTTCTCGAACGTATCGACACCCAGCGAGACGATGACGACATCCGGTGCATAAGCGGTGAGCCTGGCGCAGGCATCCTCGAGCGAGGCGTTCCATGCATCCCAGTCGGTGCCGAAGGGCATCGGATAGTTGATGTTGAAGCCTTCGCCGGCACCCGCGCCGCGTTCGTCGGCATGGCCGAGGAAGAACGGGTACTCGACCATCGGATCGCCATGCAGATTGAGCACCTGGACGTCGGCACGGTCGTAGAAGATCTCCTGCGTGCCGTTGCCGTGGTGATAGTCGACATCGAGGATCGAGATGCGTTTGGCGCCCTGGTCGCGGAACCATTGCGCGGCGACGGCGGCGTTGTTGATGTAGCAATAGCCGCCCATGAAGCCAGCCCCGGCATGGTGGCCGGGCGGACGGCAGAGCGCGAAGGCGGAAGCCTCGCCATCCTTGACCAGGCCGGCGGCGGTCAGCGCCACATCGTAAGAAGACTTGATCGCAGCCCATGTGCCTTCGACGAAGGTGGCGCCGGCATCGAAGGAATAATAGCCGAGCAGTGCGTCGACGCGCTTTGGCGGCACGTCGCCGCGCAGGCCGCGCGTCGGCCAGGTGAAGGGCATCGCCGTGCCCGTGAGGCCTGCTTGCAGCCATTGCGGCCAGACCGTCGGAAGAAAGTCGATATAGTCCGATTTGTGGATGCGCTTGGCGGCGGCGAGGTCATGTTCGTGCGGCGCGATGATGGGACCCAGTTTCTCGCTTTCGACCCGTGCCTTGATGAATTCGGCCCTCGATGGCTTTTCGAAACCCGGCACGATGGCTGATGTGACCAGTTCCATTTGGCCGGCATGGCCGGCGTGAAGGGGGGAGAAAACAGTCTTCATAAATTCCTCTCGAAGTGCGAAATCAGTCAAGATTCAAGATTGAGATAAGGGCTCACCAGAGCGAGCCACATTCTTTCCACATCATCCTCGATGAGGTCGTATGTCTTGCGGTCGCTTTTCAACCCGACAAGCCGGCAGGCGTGCCCGACGTCCATCATCAGCACGCCGAGCCGGCTGGCGATCTTGTCTTCAAGCGCCGGGTTCACATGCTGCAGCCATGCGGCGTAGAGCGCGATGATCTGCTCGTCATATTCGTTCTGGATCGGCCTGAGGTCGGCATTGCCTGAAATGGCCTCGATCACCGGCATCAGGCTGGCGTTTTCGAGGTAGAGTCTGGACGTGTCGATGAAGAGCTTGCGCACTTCGCGCCGAAACTCTTCACGGTTGGTGGGCGGGGCGACCTTGATACGCTTGGCGATCACCTCGGGAAAGGATGACAGCCAGCGCCGGGCGAGGTCCAGAAGAATGGCTTCCTTGTTGGGAAAGTATTGGTAGATCGAACCAACCGACAAGCCTGCGCGCTGCGCAATGGCGAGCGTCGTGGGCGTCTTGGTTCCTTGCTCCCGCGTCAAGACCAGCGCTGCGTCGAGAATCCGGTCGACCACCTTGCTGGAGCGTTGTTGCCGCGGCTGTTTGCGCGGTTCGAGCGCTATCCTGGTTTTGCGATCGAGACTGCGCTTCACTGTCCGATGTCCTCGTTCCCCGCCCGGTCTCAACATGGTGGGAGCTTGCTGTCCACAATACATTCCAGATTCGGCATGTTGACAAACGCGAATAATCAGTCGCATTCTTTATCCACGCTGCCTCTCGGGATGACAAGGGGAATTTCCAAGACAGCGCACTGGCATTCTTTTTCGTCCATGGCGTCGCTCCGGTGGGGTGGCAGGTTGTTGGACAAGAGGGTTTATCGGTCCCAGTCAGTCGTCAAAAGCGCGGAGTCGCGATGTCTGTCACAGGTGCGGGTCACAATGCGGATCTGATCGTCATCAACGGTCTCGTGCAGACCATGGACGACGACAATCCCACCGCCGAGGCTGTCGCCGTCAAGGATGGCGCAATCGTCGCCATCGGCAGCCGCGCCTCCATCGAAGAGTTCAAGGGACCGGCCACCAGGGTCATCGACGCCAAGGGCGGTTCGGTGGTCCCGGGGTTCATCGAAGCCCATATGCATCTGTTTTCGGGCGGGGCTGAACTTGCCCACCTTCAACTCACCGGTATTCATGGCTTCGAGGCGCTGCAGAAGGCGATCCGCGACTATGCGCCGACCCGGCCCGACGCGAAGATGCTGGTCGGCCAGGGCGTCGACTACACCGTGCTCGGCAGCGAGCGCGTGACGCGCCATCACCTCGACGCCATCTTGCCCGATCGCCCGTTCTGCATGGCGGCGCCCGACCATCACACCATGTGGGCCAACACCAAGGCGCTGGAAATGGCCGGCATCCTGCAGGGGCGCACGCTTGGTCCGGGCAATGAGATCGTCATGGGTGACGATGGTCTGGCCGCCGGTGAATTGCGCGAAGGCGAGGCCTTTGGCCCGGTGCTCGATCTTGCCGGCGAAGGCCGGGTGCGGCTGGGGCTGTCGACCGGCGGCGAGCCGGACCCGATGCCGACGACGGCGGAGCGGGACGCCGACCGCGACATCATGCGGCGCGGGCTCGCCTGGTGCGCCCGCCACGGCATCACCTCGATCCAGAACATGGACGGCAATCTCTATCAGCTTGAGCTGCTGGCCGAGATCGACGCCGAGGAAGGCTTGCCCTGCCGCGTCAAGATCCCGTTCCACTACAAGAATTTCATGACGCTCGACATGCTCGACAAGGCGTCTGATATGGCCGAACGCTACAACAGCGAATGGCTGTCGTCGGGCATGGTCAAGGTGTTCTACGACGGCGTTCTCGATTCCTGGACAGCTGTCATGGTCGAGCCTTATGCCGACCGGCTCGACTGGGTGGGCGAGCCGCTGTTCACGCCGCAACAGTTCATCGATCTGGCCGTCGCGGTCGACAGACGCGGGCTGCAGATCGCCGTGCATTCGATCGGCGACGGCGCGGTGCGCGCGGTGCTCGACGGTTATGAGGCGGCGCAGAAGGCGAACGGCAAGCGCGACAGCCGTCACCGCGTCGAGCACATCGAGGTCACCACCACCGCTGATGTGCCGCGTTTCGCCGAACTCGGCGTCATTGCCTCCATGCAACCGCCGCATCCGCCGGGCGCAATGGATTTTCCACTGGAGCCGACGGTATCGCGCATCGGGCCGGCGCGCTGGCCGCTGAGCTATGCGTGGCGGACCTTGAAGGATGCCGGCGCGCATGTCGTCTTCGCATCGGATTGGCCGGTGTCGCCGATCGATCCGATCCTGGGCATTCAGGCGGCAGTGTTGCGCAAACCGTGGGCAGAAAGAGACCCGGACCAGAGTTTCTCACTGCATGAAGCGATCGCCGGTTACACGATCGAGGGCGCCTACGCCGAATTCGCCGAGCACCGCAAGGGCACGCTGAAATCAGGCTACATGGCCGATCTGGTGGTTTTGTCGATGGATATCGAGAACACCGCCCCGGCCGACCTGCACAAGGTGCGGCCGGTGACGACGATTTGCGGCGGCAAGGTCACCTATCAGGCCTGACTATGGCATGGGGCTTGCAGGCCTCAATGACTGATTGAACTGTGACCCAATGCCGGGCTTGCCAACCCACCGGCCATGTGGTCACATCGAACAGGGGAAGAGCTCCGCCAGCAAGAGCGGGGTCAACAGTGAGGCGTAATCGTGCCGGACAAACCGGATCGGAATGCGATTGAAGTAGTAAACGTCAGAAAAATTTTCGGATCAGGTGAGGGGCAGGTAGCTGCCCTCGACACGGTCTCGGTATCTATCCGCGAGAACGAATTCTTCACGTTGCTGGGGCCATCCGGCTGCGGCAAGACGACGTTGCTCAGGCTGATCGCCGGCTTCGACTTTCCAACCGCCGGTGAGATCCTGCTCTACGGCCAGGACATCGCGCCGCTGCCGCCCTTCAAGCGGCCGGTCAACACCGTGTTCCAGTCCTACGCGCTGTTCCCGCATATGACGGTGGCCGACAATATCGGCTTTGGCCTGGAAATGCTGGGCAAGCCGAAGGCCGAGATCAAGGCGCGCGTCGCCGAGATGCTGAAGCTGGTCAAGATGGAAGCTCTCGCCGGCCGCCGCACCGGCCAGATTTCCGGCGGCCAGCAGCAGCGCGTGGCTCTGGCGCGGGCGCTGGCGCCGCAGCCGAAGGTGCTGTTGCTCGACGAACCGCTGTCGGCGCTCGACTTCAAGCTGCGCAAGGACATGCAGATCGAATTGAAACGACTGCAGCATGAGACCGGCATCACCTTCATCTTCGTCACCCATGACCAGGAAGAAGCGCTGACGATGTCGGATCGCATTGCGGTGATGTCGGCGGGCAAGATCCTGCAGGTCGGCTCGCCGTGGGACATCTACGACAAGCCGGCGGAGCGCTTCGTCGCCGACTTCATCGGTGAAACCAACTTTCTCACCGCCGCGGTCTCGAACATCGGCAATGGCAAGGCGCGCGCCACACTCAAATCCGGCGCGACCATCGAGGCGACCGTTGCCGAGGGCTTCCAGCCGAAGGACAACGCCACCGTGGTGGTGAGGCCCGAGCATGCCAAGCTGACCAAGGACAAGGGCGAATTGTCCGGCACTGTCGACAACATCGTCTATTTCGGCACCGACACTCATATACATGTGCGGCTCGACAGCGGCGAGGTCTTCACCGTGCGCCAGCAGAACACGCGCAGCGCCGGTTGCGGCTTCGAGCGCGGCGACAAGGTCGGCATCGTGATCGGCAATGACGCCGCGCAAGTGGTGAGGGACTGATGGCGAGCGCGGAAGAAGTCGCCAAGGAAGCCGAACGCAGAGATATCCGCGATCGGTGGGTGCTGTCGGCGCCGGCACTGATCATCATCTTCCTGGCGGCGTCCGGCCCGCTGCTGATCGTCGTGATCTATTCCTTCCTGACGCCGGGGCCCTATGGCGGCGTGGTGTGGAAATTCTCCACCGATGGCTGGCTGTCGGTGCTGTTGCAGCGCGACATCTTCGACGACACTCTGGCCTTCGCCGATGCGCATTTGTCGATCTTCTGGCGTTCGATAAGCCTGTCGTTCTACACCACCGTGCTGACGTTGTTCTTCGGCTTCCCCACAGCCTATTTCATCGCCACGCGACCGCCGAAGACGCGCGAGGTCTGGGTTTTCCTCGTCACCATTCCGTTCTGGACGAATCTCCTGATCCGCACCTTCGCCATGCAGCAGGTGATCCGCAACGAAGGGCTGGTCAACACCGCGCTGATGGCGCTCGGCATCATCAAGCAACCGCTGCAGATCATGAATACCGACGCGGCCATCTTGCTCGGCATGATCTATGTCTACCTACCTCTGATGGTGCTGCCGATCTACGCCTCGATGGAGAAGCTCGACTTCCGGCTGGTCGAGGCCGGATATGACCTCTACGCCGGTCGCTGGCAGGTTCTGCGCCGCATCGTCTTCCCGTTGATCAAGCCCGGCGTCATAGCCGGCTCGATACTGGTCTTCATTCCCTCGCTTGGCGCCTATGTCATTCCGCGGGTGCTGGGCGGCGGCAAGAACATGATGCTCGGCAACCTGATCGAACTGCAGTTCGGCGCAGGCCGTAACTGGCCGCTTGGCGCGGCCATCTCAATTACGCTCATGGTGCTGGTGATGATCGCGCTCCTGTTCTACGTGCGCAACGCATCCCGGTCGGAGGGAGCCCATGGCTAAGCGTCCGTTCGACATCCAGGCGCAACCCGGCTTCGGGTTCATGGCGCTTCTGACCTTCTTCGCGCTCTATCTGCCGATCGCGGCGCTCGTCACCTATTCGTTCAACACGGCGGATTCGCTTTCGCGCTGGGATGGCGTCTCACTGCGCTGGTTTATTTCGGCCTGGCACAATTCGGCTGTGCAGGACGCCTCCGTCCGCTCGCTCGTGCTGGCAGTCTCGGCCGCCGCGCTATCGACGATCGCCGCCACCATGGCTGCTCTGGCCACGACCCGCACGCGGCCCTATCCCGGCCTTACCTTCAAATACGCCTTCATCAACCAGCCGCTGATGGTGCCGGAGATAGTCACCGGCGTCGCGCTCCTGATCGTGTTCTCGCGCATCAAGGTCTGGACCGGTTACTCAGGACTCGGTTACCTGATCGCCGCCCACACCGCCTTCTGCATCCCGTTCGCTTACCTGCCGATCCGGGCGCGGCTGGACAGCATGGACCTGACGCTGGAGCGCGCAGCCGCCGACCTATACGCCACGCCCTGGAAAGCCTTCCGTTTCGTGACGCTGCCGCTCTTGAGGCCGGCCATCATCGCGGGCTTCATGCTCGCCTTCGTCATTTCGCTCGACGATGTGGTCATCACCGAATTCGTCAAGTCCGGCGGCCAGGATACGCTGCCCACCTACATGCTCGGCCAGTTGCGGCGCGAAACGAGCCCGGAAATCAATGCGATCGCCACGGTATTTCTTGCGCTGTCGGTGGTGCTCGTAACCGTGTTCTACTTCGTCAATAGGCGCAAGCCATAACCAACGATTGCCAAACGGGAGAATAGCAATGAAATGGAAGACCACGGCTGCCACGGCGGTATTCGCAATGTTTGCCTTTGCGGGCAGCGCGTATGCGGAAGGCGAACTCAGCATCTTTAATTGGGGCGACTACACTAGCCCCGAGATGATCAAGAAGTTCGAGGATACCTATAAGGTCAAGGTGACGACCACCGACTACGACTCCAACGACACCGCGCTAGCAAAGGTACGCGCCGGTGGTCATGGCTTCGACATTGTGGTGCCGTCGGCCAACTACGTGCCGATCTGGGTGAAGGAAGGGCTTCTGCTTGAGGCCCGGCCCGACCAGATGGAGAACTTCAAGAATGTCGACGAGCGCTGGGTGAACGTTCCCTGGGATCCGGGCCGTCATTATACGGTTCCGTGGCAGTGGGGCGTGACCGGCATCGGCGTCAACACAAAGGTCTATGACGGCGACATCAACACCTCGGCCATCTTCCTCGATCCGCCGAAGGAACTGGTTGGCAAGATCAATGTCGCGCCGGAAATGAACGACGTGCTGTTCGCCACCATCAAGTATCTGGGCGGCAACTGGTGCACGGACGACAAGGAATTGCTCAAGAAAGTGCGCGACAAGCTGGTGGAGGCCAAGCCGAAATGGCTGGCCATGGATTATAGCGTGACCGATAAGCTACCGGCCGGCGACTATTCGGCCGTCTACTACTGGAACGGCGCCATCATGCGCTCGCGCATCAAGAACCCCGACATCAAGTTCGGCTACCCGAAGGAGGGCTTCCCCTTTTTCATGGACAGTGTTGCCATCCTCAAGGATGCCAAGAATGTCGACAACGCCAAGCTGTTCATGAACTTCATCATGGATCCCGAGAACGCCGCCATGATCTCCGCCTTCGCCAAATATGCCAATGGCATCAAGGGCTCGCAGGCATTCTTGCCAGCCGACATGAAGGATGCGCCCGAACTGGTGGTACCGCCAGAACTGGAGAAAGCGGGCGAGTTCCTCACCCCTTGCTCGCCTGAGGTGCAGCAACTCTACACGCGCATCTGGACGGACGTTCAGAAATAGCGGCACTCCGCCTTCTTCCGCGCGAGTTGGAAGACGGCGGGTCAAGGGCCGTATGAGGGGTAGCGCTGAATTCGCAGCGTTCGCGCCGCCCCTCACCTGGCCTGCCGGCATTGCTCTTCGCCATGGCGTCGGGCGTTCGTCACTCGAAAGGCCCAATCGGGGGCTTTTTCGTCCGCTGTGCAGACCGCCCTCATTCAAGTGAACTGAAGAGCGGCATGCGGCGGCAGGGGATTCTCATGCAGTCATACCGCAACAGCGACGCGCGGCCGCCGATCATGCAGGGCTCGCCGCCCGCCATGGTACCGCCGAAGCTCGACTGGGACCGGCCGCCGTGGAACCGCTGGGCGTTCCAGCACATCCGTGAAATTCTGCCGACCGCCGAAGTCTGGCGCGGCAATGGCCATCGCCACCGCTTCGAACGCGCCGAGGTTGATCTCGACGGGCTGGCGGTCGAGGACAGCGAGGGCATGCCGACGACGCTCGCCGGGTTGCTCGACGAGACCTATACGGACGGCTTTCTGGTGCTCAAGGACGGCAAGGTCGCCTATGAGCGCTATTTCAACGGCATGGATGAGCGCACGCTGCACTTGTCGCAGTCGATGGCGAAGTCCGTTACCGGTTCGGTGTTCGGCATACTGGTCGGGCGCGGCCTGATCGATCCGGCCAGACTGGTAACAGATTACCTGCCGGAACTCGGCGTTACCGGCTGGACCGGCGCCAGCGTCCAGCATGTGCTGGACATGACCAGCGGCGTCCGTTTCTCAGAGGAATATACCGACCGCTATTCCGACATCGGCCAGGTCGATGTCGCCACCGGCTGGAAGCCGGTGCCGCTGGACAGCGATCCGGCCTTTCGTTGGCCCTCGCACATGTTCGAGCTGATCCTCGGCTTGAAGGACACGATCCGCCCGCACGGGGCTCAATTCGAATACCGCTCGATCGAGACCGACGTGCTTGCCTTCATCATGGAGCGGGTGACAGGCAAACGGCTGCCGCAGGTGGTTTCGGAAGAACTCTGGCAAAAGCTCGGCGCTGATGAAAGCGCCTGCTTCACGGTCGATAGCGCCGGCTATGCGGTGGCCGACGGTGGCTTCAACGCGACGCTGCGCGACTATGGCCGCTTCGGCCAGCTGATCCTCGACAATGGTGGCGGCGTCGTGCCGGCCGGCTGGGTCGAGGCGACGCGCAACGGCAGGCATGGGCCGGACTTCAGCCCCAGCCTGCCGGAGGGCAGCTATCGCAACCAGTTCTGGATCGAGGATCCGCGCTCGCGCGCACTGATGTGCCGCGGCGTGTTCGGTCAGATGATCCATATCGACTGGAACACCGGAATGGTCGTGGTGAAGCTTTCGACCTGGCCGGATTTCGCCAATGGTGCCTATTCCATAGCGACGCTGAAGGCCGTGCACGCTATCGCCACGGCACTTCGCTGAGCCCCCACAAAGAAAAAACGACCCGGAAGGAAACGCCATGACCGGCAAGACCGTGTTCGAGACCCGCTATGGCTTCCGGCG
>NZ_RZQY01000260.1:0-7741 GCF_003998575.1 Mesorhizobium sp. M7A.F.Ca.CA.001.10.2.1
GACGCGGATCGAGCTGACCGGGAATCATGAAGCCTTTGCTCGCCTCGGCTTTCGCGAAACTGAACGGACGGCGCATGAGGGCTATGCCAGGCCGACCTCGATCACCATGCGCAAAGCTATCTCGTAAGGTTTATCTTACGGTTTGTGGGCCGCGACAGCGTCAGGTCCTGAGCGGCAGCACCCGATCCGGCGGGCGGTGGCCGTCGACGAAGGCACGGATATTGATGATGACCTTCTCGCCCATATCGATGCGGCCCTCGAGCGTCGCCGAGCCCATATGCGGCAAAAGCACGACCTTGTTCTTGGCGGCGAGCTTCAGCAGCTTGCTGTTCAAAGCCGGCTCATGCTCGTAGACGTCGAGGCCGGCCCCGGCGATCTTGCCGTCCTGAATCAGCTTGACCAGCGCTTCCTCGTCGATGATGTCGCCGCGCGCGGTGTTGACGACATATGCGGTGGGCTGCAGCAGCGCCAGCCGCCGCGCTGAAAGCAGATGGAAGGTTGCCGGCGTCGAGGGACAGTTGACCGAGATGATATCCATGCGGGCCAGCATCTGGTCGAGGCTTTCCCAATACGTCGCCTCCAGCCCGTCCTCCACGGCCGGCAGCACGCGGTGGCGGTTGTGGTAGTGGATCGACAGGCCGAAGGCCTTGGCCCGTCTGGCGACGGCGGTGCCGATTCGCCCCATGCCGACAATGCCGAGCCGCTTGCCCCAGATGCGCCGGCCCAGCATCCAGGTCGGAGACCAGCCGGCCCATTTCTTGTCACCGGTGAGCACATTGGCGCCTTCCGCCAGCCGCCGCGGCACCGCCAGCATCAGCGCCATGGTCATGTCGGCGGTGTCCTCGGTCAGGACATTCGGCGTGTTGGTGACGGTGATGCCCCTCTTGGCCGCGGCCGCGACATCGATCTTGTCGACGCCATTGCCGAAGTTGGCGATCAGCTTGAGGTTGTCGCCGGCCTGGGCGATCAGTGCGGCGTCGATCTGGTCGGTTACCGTCGGCACCAGCACGTCGGCCTCCTTGACTGCCGCGACCAGTTCCGGCTGCGTCATCGGCCGGTCCTCGACATTCAGCCTTGCGTCGAACAACTCGCGCATGCGGGTCTCGACCGGGTCGGGCAGCTTTCGCGTGATGACGACGAGAGGCTTCTTTTTGCCTGCCATTGTTTCCCTCCCGAGTACTTGCCGCAATTCCGAACGCAAAACCGCATCACACTTTTGCTGGAATTGCTTCTAACCCGATCTCGTTGAGACCTCTTTAACCAAGACCGGCGAAACTGAAAGCCGGTCGCGGTGCCGATTACTCCCTGTAACAAGCGGTGCCGCCGAAGACAAAGAAAAAGGGGCGCCGAGGCCGATGGGCAAGCGCCGAAAGGAATGAAAGTGTCTGGTTTCGCGTCGCTTCGCCTGACCCTCAGCGCAGCATTTCTCGGCGCTCTGCTTTATTCTCCGCTTGCCGTGGCGCAGAGTGCCGCTGCACCTGCCCAGGGCGTCGTCACGCTTGGTCCGAGTGGCCTGCCGCTGCCGCGCTTCGTCAGCCTGAAATCCGGCCGCGTCAACTCGCGCGTCGGTCCCGGGGCCAACTACTCGGTCGACTGGATGTATATGAAGGCCGGCCTGCCGATGGAGATCATCCAGGAATTCGACACATGGCGCCGCGTGCGCGATGCCGATGGTTCGGAAGGCTGGATCAACCAGTCGCTGCTGTCCGGCCGGCGCACGGCAATCGTTGCTCCGTGGCAGCGCGGCAAGGGTGCCCAGATCAACCTTCTCAACAGCCCCAACAAGGACGCAAGGGTGGTCGCGATGGTCGAGCCGGGCGTCATGGGCACGATCAAATCCTGCGACGGCCAGTGGTGCGAAATGACATTCGATGGCCACACAGGCTGGCTTGCCCAGTCGATCGTCTGGGGCGCCTATCCCGGCGAACGGGTCAAGGACTGATTCTTGACCCAGAATCTTAACCCCGATCCTTCACGGCCCGGTTTGGGTGTGTTGAAATTCAGGTCAGCCTAGCGCCCGATACGGCCGAGATGGGTGTCCTGAAAGCCGGTTGGCAGCTTCAGGCCATAGGCCAGCGCACGGTCGATGGCGATGTGCGCGATCCAGATCAGCGCAACCGCCATCGCGGCCGCATTGCCCCACATGTGCCCGCCGAGCAACAACAGCACGGGCACGGTAAGGGGGCCTCGCCGGTCATTCGCGGCGTTTGGGGCGCAGCCTCACCACGATATCGACATTGGCGATCTCCATCCCTTCCGGCGGCTCCGGCAGGTTGGCGACCGTCACCGGACCACTGTCGATGTCGAATATGCGGTTTTCGCCTTCGATGTAGAAATGGTGGTGGTCGGAGGTGTTGGTGTCGAAATAGGTTTTCGCGCCCTCCACGGCGAGGATGCGCAAAAGTCCCGCCTGGGTAAACTGGTGAAGGGCATTGTAGACGGTGGCCAGCGACACCGGCACGCCGGCGGCAACCGCCTCCTCGTGCAGTTCCTCGGCCGACAGATGCCGGTCGCCCTTGGCGAAAAGCAGATCGGCCAGCGCAATGCGCTGACGCGTCGGCCTCAGGCCAGCTTCACGGACCCGCTTGTCCACAGCGACATTTTCCTTCCGGCCGTCCAGGTCCATCTTCTCGTCGAACCCCACAGTTCCGCCCCAAGACACGCCCAGAATGGCAAAAAAATGAACGTCTGCCGAAACCGGACCTCTCAGGACATATATTCTGTCGTCCGAATGCGATCAATAGCGCGCATTGACCCAGGCAGACGAGCAGGCTAAGCGCAAACGCCGGTTTCCGGCCTGAAACAGATTGTGTTAGGAAACCAACGACAAGGGCACCCGATAGCCCGGAACGATATGGGGATGAGATTGATGGCGGGTAAATCCAGCTACGAGTACGACGAATTGCTGGCCTGCGCCCGCGGCGAACTGTTCGGACCGGGCAACGCCCAGCTTCCCTATCCGCCGATGCTGATGTTCGACCGCATCACCGAGATCAGCGAGACGGGCGGCGCCTTCGAGAAGGGTTTCATCCGCGCGGAGTTCGACATCAAGCCGGACCTGTGGTTCTTTGCCTGCCATTTCATCGGCAATCCGATCATGCCGGGGTGCCTCGGCCTCGACGCCATGTGGCAATTGACGGGCTTCTATCTTGGCTGGCTGGGCGAACCCGGCAAGGGGATGGCGCTGTCGACCGGTGAAGTGAAATTCAAGGGCATGGTCACGCCCTCGGTGAAGAAGGTCGAATATGGCATCGACTTCAAGCGCGTGATGCGGGGCCGGCTGGTGCTCGGCATCGCCGATGGCTGGCTGAAGGCGGATGGCGAACCCATATACGCGGCAACGGATTTGAAAGTCGGTCTGTCCAAGCAGTCGGCGGTTGGCTGACCGGCATCCCTGGCCAGCCCTCTGGCCAGCACCCCTGGAAGGAGTTGCGAATGAGACGTGTCGTAGTCACAGGCATCGGCATTGTGTCGTCGATCGGCAACAATGCCAACGAGGTGCAGACCTCTCTGCATGACGCCAGATCCGGCATCAGCTTCTCCGATTCCTTCGCCGAACACGGCTTCCGCTGCCAGGTCTGGGGAGCGCCGACGCTCGATCCATCGGCCATGATCGACCGCCGTGCGATGCGCTTCCTGAGCCAGGGGGCTGCCTGGAACCATGTCGCCATGGATCAGGCGATCGCGGATGCGGGCCTCGGCGAGAGCGACATCACCAATGAGCGCACCGGCATCGTCATGGGATCGGGCGGACCATCCACCCGCACCATCGTCGAAGCTGCCGAAACGACGCTGAAGAACGGCAGTCCCAAGCGCATCGGTCCGTTCGCGGTGCCGAAGGCAATGTCGTCGACCGCATCGGCGACGCTTGCCACCTGGTTCAAGATCCACGGCGTCAACTACTCGATCTCGTCGGCCTGTTCGACCTCGGCGCATTGCATCGGCAATGGCTATGAATTGATCCAGTGGGGCAAGCAGGACATCATCTTTGCCGGCGGCCACGAGGATCTCGACTGGACGATGTCGGACCTGTTCGACGCCATGGGCGCCATGTCGTCGAAATTCAACGACAACGCATCGACCGCTTCCCGCGCCTATGACGCCAATCGCGACGGCTTCGTCATCGCCGGCGGCGCCGGGGTGCTGGTGCTGGAAGAGCTTGAGCATGCCAAAGCGCGCGGCGCGAAAATCTATGCCGAGATCGTTGGCTATGGCGCGACGTCGGATGGTCACGACATGGTTGCCCCTTCAGGCGAGGGCGCAGTCCGCTGCATGCGCCAGGCGCTGGCCACGGTTTCCACACCGGTCGACTACATCAACACCCATGGTACCTCGACGCCGGTGGGAGATTCCAAGGAAATGGGAGCGATCCGCGAGGTGTTCGGCCCAGAGATGCCGTATATCACCTCGACGAAGTCGCTGACCGGCCATTCGCTGGGCGCGGCCGGCGTGCAGGAATCCATCTATTCGATCCTGATGATGCAGGGCGGCTTCATCGGCGAAAGCGCCCATATCGAGACCCTCGACCCCGAATTCGAGGGCATGCCGATCGTGCGAAAGCGCATCGACGACGCCAGGATCGACACTGTCTTGTCCAATTCGTTCGGCTTCGGCGGCACCAACGCCACGCTCGTTTTCCAGCGCTATTCCGCATAAGGATTTGCCGGCCATGGACGGATTGATGAAGGGCAAGCGCGGGCTTGTCATGGGTGTCGCCAACGATCATTCGATCGCCTGGGGCATCGCCCGGAAATTATCCGAACATGGCGCGGAACTCGCCTTCACCTATCAGGGTGATGCCTTCGGACGCCGGGTCAGGCCGCTGGCCGACAAGCTCGGCGCCTCGCTGGTCGTGCCGTGCGACGTCGAGGACAGCGCCTCTGTCGCGGCCACGTTCGAGACTCTGGGCAAGGAATGGGGCGGGCTGGATTTCGTCGTCCACGCCATTGGCTTTTCCGACAAGAACGAGCTGAAAGGCCTCTACGCCGACACCAGCCGGGACAATTTCGTCCGCACCATGGTGATCTCCTGCTACTCCTTCACTGAGGTCGCCCGCCATGCGGCCACCTTGATGAAGGACGGCGGATCGATGATCACGCTGACCTATGCGGGGTCGGTCCGCGTCATGCCGAACTACAATGTCATGGGCGTCGCCAAGGCAGGGCTGGAGGCGAGTGTCCGGTATCTTGCGAACGACTACGGTCCGCGCGCCATCAGGGTGAACGCCATTTCGGCTGGACCGGTGCGCACGCTCGCCGGCGCCGGCATTTCCGATGCGCGCCACATGTTCTCCTACCAGCAGCGAAACTCGCCGCTGCGCCGCACGGTGACCATCGACGAGGTCGGTGGCTCGGCACTTTATCTGTTGTCGGATCTGTCTTCCGGGGTTACCGGCGAAATCCACTATGTCGATTCCGGCTATCACATCGTTTCCATGCCGACGCTCGACGAATTGAAGCAGACCGACGGCGCACGAGACTAACGCCTGCCGCCCAAAGATGCGCGGCGGTTTTAAAATGGCGACATTTGAAGACACGAAGCTTAGGCGCGCCAGTTGAATCCGTTTCAGCGCCAGGCGCGTTGATCCGCTCAAGAAATACTTTCGGTCCAATAAAATTGGATTCATTCGCGGAAACTCATTTTAAGGAGATATCCGCTAGAAAGCCCCGTACTCAGGGGAACTTTCAATGCTCGCCGTCAGCCACCCGAAGCGAACACCGGTGTTCCGACTGCTCACCATAGCGAGTTCGGGTCTCGGCAGTTTCGTCCTCGGGCTCTGGGGACTGAAGCTCGGTCTCGGCGATGGTTTTGCCGGCATCTCCGCGGACATGATGGTCTCGGTGATGGCCGCTCTTTGCGCACTGGCGGCGTCGGTCGCCGCGATGTCCTTCTTCGCCGGCGTCGATGAATCAGCGGATTTCGTCTTCACGGAAACCCATTTCGACAAGCTGACCGGCCTGGTGGCACGCCCGGCGATGGTCGGCAAGATTGCCGAGGCGGCATGCGCGACCAGCCGGACCGGCGAGCCGATGTTCCTCATCGATATCGACATCGACCGCTTCAAGCAGATCAATGACGCCATCGGCTACAGCCAGGGCGACGAGTTGATCCGCGCCTTCACCAAGCGCTTGAAGACGTGCGTGCCACCGCGCGCGCTGATCGGACGCATCGGCGCCGGTGAATTCGCGATCCTGCTGCCCGACAATCAAGTCTCGGGGTCCTTGGAAAGCACCATAGAGAGGCTCATCGACGAGATGATGGAGCCCTATGATCTCGGTACGCACCTGCAATCGGTCAGCCTGTCGGTCGGCATCGTGGCGATGCCAAAGGACGGCGTCGATCCGGTCCTCATCCTGCGCCGCTCTAATCTGGCGCTGCAGAACGCGCGCGCCAGCGGCGTCGGCAACTGGTCGGTCTTCCATGCCGAAATGGGCAGGGTCGCCGACCATCGCCAATGGATCGAATCCGAACTGCACATAGCCTTCGAACGTGGTGACTTCGACCTTCATTACCAGCCGCAGCTCGATCTCCCGACCGGCCGCATCGTCGGGTATGAAGCGCTTATCCGCTGGCGGCATCCGGAACGCGGCATGATCCCGCCTATGGAGTTCATTCCGATCGCCGAGGAAACCGGCATGATCGGCCCGATCGGCGAATGGGTGCTGCGCAAAGCCTGCAGCGACGCCCGGCATCTGCCCGACGATTGCTTCGTCGCCGTCAACATCTCGCCCGTCCAGTTCATGACCAAGGACTTCGTCGGCATCGTGCACGACGCCATGACGAGCACCGGCATCAAGCCGTCGCGGCTGGAGCTGGAAGTGACCGAGACGGCGATGATGCAGGACCGCGACCGCGCCGCCGCCATCCTGAAGGAGCTTGCGGATATGGGCATCTCGGTCGCCGTCGACGATTTCGGTACCGGCTATTCCAATTTGAGCTATTTGATCGATTTCTCATTCGGCAAGCTGAAGATCGACCGGTCCTTCGTCAGCCGCCTCGACACCGACTCCAGCTCCGGCGCGGTCGTCTCGACGATCGTCGGGCTTTCGCGCGCGCTCGGCGTCAGCATCATTGCCGAAGGCGTCGAGACCGAAAGCCAGGCGACGCTGCTCAGGGCAGCCGGCTGCGAGGTGGTGCAAGGCTACCTGTACGGCAGGCCGGCCCCCCTCAAGATCAGGGTCGGCGACGTGCATGTCACCGATGAGGTCCGACGCGTCGCCAATCTGCATTGAACGCGGTGCATTGTATCAACGACGAGCGACAAGCACCTTGAACATGCCGTCGCGGGCGAGTTCGGCATGGCTCGAAAAAGCGGCCGCCAGGATCGGCTCATAGGGAAGCTGGCGGTTGGCGACCATGAACAGCCGACCACCTGGTTTCAAGGCCTTGGCCGCCGCGCGGATCATGCCGGCGCCGATCTCCGGCTCGGCCGCCCGGCTGCGGTGAAAGGGCGGGTTCATGGCGATCGCGTCGTAGCGCTTCTCGACCGGTTCCTTCAGCAGATCGATCCAGAAGAAATTCCTGGCGATCGACTGGCCGACCCCTGCCAGATGGAGCTTTGCGGCTTCGAGCGAGGCGAAATCGGCCTCATAGAGGTCGAGCGCTGAAATGCCCGGTGAGCGGACGGCGATCTCGGCAGCCAGATACCCCCAGCCGGCGCAGAAATCGGCAATGTTGCCACGCAGATCATTGGGCAGGTTCTCGACCAGCAATTTCGAGCCGGTATCGATCCGGTCGAAGG
>NZ_RZQY01000261.1:0-7725 GCF_003998575.1 Mesorhizobium sp. M7A.F.Ca.CA.001.10.2.1
ATGGTGCCACGGCTCGACCGCTGCATCCGCATCAGCGTCGGTCTCGATCACGAGCTCGACATTCTTGCCGAGGAGTTGCCTGGCGCGCTGGCAACAGCGCGGGGAAATTAGGTTCCGTCTGCAAGCAAACCAGCTGCAAAGCAGCCTACAAATCCATTTCCCAGGTCTGGCCGGTCAGATCCTTGCCGAAGCTGTGGTGGTGCTCCTGCGAGACCAACCTGAAGCCGGCGCGTTCGTAAATTGCGCGCGCCGCGACGAGGATGTCGTTGGTCCACAGCACCAGCTTGGCGTAGCCGCAAGCCCGGGCCTGGTTCACGCATTCCGCGACCAGTCGTTTGCCGATGCCGAGGCCGCGCGCCGACGACTCGACATGCAGCATTCTCAGCTTGGCCACTTCGTCGTCCTGATGAACCAGGCACACCGCGCCGACCGGCTCACCACCGCGCTCTGCGATCCAGCAGAAATCGCGGCCGGGCACGAAATTGCGAATGAAATCGGCGCCGATCTCGGCGAGCATGGCCTCGAACTCGATCGTCCAGCCATATTCCTCGGCATAAAGTTGGGCCTGGCGCTGCACGACCCAGCCGACATCGCCGACGCGATGCGGCCGCAACGTCACCTCGCTGCTGTCACGGGTGCGATCGCCCAGCAATTCCCCCGCCTTGCGCAAGGCGCTGCGCAGTTCATGCAACCTGTCGTCGGGGACGCTTTCGATCAGCCGCGCCGTGTCCCGATCGGCCGCCGCCTGCAGTCTGGCAAGCGCTGCCTCGCCTCGTGAGGTCAGCGAGAGCACCCTTCGGCGCCGGTCAGCCGGGTCCGTTCTGGCCTCGGTCAGCCCCTGGCCCGCAAACTTGCGCAGGATCCGCGTCAGATAGGCGGCATCGACACGCAACTGTCTTGATATTTCGGAGGCCGCCGGGCCATTCTCCAGCCGAAAAGCACCAGCCAGGAAACCTCGCTCCCCGGCGATTTCGGCGGAAGCCGGGTTGCTGCGGTGACCCAGTTCGAACAGCACGCGCGCCTCGGTCAAAGTGAATGCACTTTGTGTCAGCGTCTCGTCGAGAAGGCCGACGGTGCGCGTGTAGAAGCGATTGAAGCGCCTGACATCGGCCACCAATGCGTTGCGTTCGTCCAACATCCGCAGCCATTCCTAAGGCAGCCGTATTTTCCAAAATTAGTGGACGGAGTCAATTAAATTTTGAGCCAGAGAGGCCAGCCATTGCGCTCGCGCGCAGTTCCCAGGTTGCATTCCTCACGCCACGCGCCAGATTCAAAACGAGACAGGCTTGGAGAGATTCATGGCTGATCGTCGCAGGGAAGTGCTGACGCGGGTCTACGGCAATGTGCAAGGCGTCGGCTTCAGGGCCTGGGCTCGGGATCAGGCCACGAGCCTTGGCCTTGCGGGCTGGGTCCGCAATGAGGCGGATGGGTCTGTAACGGCCCAGATCGCTGGGCTCGATGAGGCGGTCTCGAAAATGATCGAGCGCCTCTGGAAAGGGCCGGCCGGGGCTTCGGTCTCCAGGGTCGACGTCGAGGACTTGGCAACACAACACCTTCTTGTCGGGTTCAGGATCATTGCCTGAGCGCGCCGCCTTGAATTAATCGAACGTTCGTTTTATTATCACTCCACAGAGGAGCTGACATGGCGCGCACGACCGGATCCGATGGCGAAAAGACCGAAGCGACCATCCGTGGGGCGGCGGTCAACCTCATCGCGCGGTTTGGCTACGAAGCAATGTCGATGCGCCAGCTTGCCGCCGAGGTCGGCGTCCAGGCGGCCGCGCTCTACCGCTATTTTCCAACCAAGGAAGAGCTTCTGTTCACGCTGATGCGCGAGCACATGGAGGGTCTGGCCACAGCATGGGAAGCAGCCCGCCCGGCGGACGCAGATTCGGCGCAACTGCTCTCGGCCTATGTGCGCAATCACATCGCCTTTCATATCGAGCGACGGCACGCCACGCATGTGTCGAACATGGAATTGCGCAGCCTGTCGCCCGAACGGCTGACGCAGATCCTGCGCATGCGCACTGCCTACGAAAAGGAACTGCGCACTATTTTACGCGATGGCGCCGAGACGGGCACCTTCAGCATCGACGACACCGGGCTGACCGCCATGGCACTGATCCAGATGATGACTGGCGTCATCGTCTGGTTTCGGCCGGGCGAACGCCTGTCGATCGCCGAAGTGACCGCGACATATCTTTCAATGACAATGCGGCTCGTCGGCGCGAAGATCGACGCCTACAGCGCCGCGCGCCCCTTCGGGCGCGCAAAGGACGCTGCAGCATTTTGATTTCGCGCATGATCCCTTTCCGAAAATCAAAGTCGATTTTCGGGGTCATGCGCAGGGAGGAGAAAAATGTACACGAACACGCTCAGCTTCGGGCATGACGAGGAGATCGAGGCGCTGCGCGACTTGGTGCGGCGCTTCGCCCAGGACCGGATCGCTCCGATCGCCGCCGACATCGATCGCTCGAACGAATTTCCGGCGCATCTGTGGGGTGAACTCGGTGCGCTCGGCCTGCTCGGCATCACGGCCGATCCCGATTTCGGCGGCAGCGGCATGGGCTATCTCGCGCATGTGATCGCCGTCGAGGAAATCTCGCGCGCTTCGGCCTCGGTCGGCCTCTCCTATGGTGCTCATTCCAATCTCTGCGTCAACCAGATCAACCGCTGGGGAACGCCAGCGCAGAAGGGAAAATTCCTGCCGCCACTGTGCTCGGGCGAGCGGGTCGGCGCGCTGGCGATGTCGGAACCCGGCGCCGGCTCGGACGTCGTCTCGCTCAAGCTGCGTGCCGAAAAGCGCAACGACCGCTACGTGCTCAACGGCACCAAGATGTGGATCACCAACGGGCCTGACGCCGAGACCCTGGTCGTCTACGCCAAGACCGACCCGGACCTGAAATCGCGCGGCATCACCGCCTTCATCGTCGAGAAAGCGATGGCCGGGTTTTCCGTGGCGCAAAAGCTCGACAAGCTCGGCATGCGCGGCTCCAATACCGGCGAACTGGTTTTTTCGGATGTCGAAGTGCCGTTCGAAAACGTGCTGCACGAGGAGGGCCGTGGCGTCGAGGTGCTGATGTCGGGCCTCGACTATGAGCGCACCGTGCTTGCCGGCGGCCCGATCGGCCTGATGGCGGCATGCCTCGACGTGGCGATCCCCTACGTGCATGAGCGCAAGCAGTTCGGCCAGGCGATCGGCGAGTTCCAGCTGGTGCAAGGCAAGCTGGCCGACATGTACACGGTGATGAATGCCGCGCGCGCCTATGTCTATGCCGTTGCCGCCGCCTGCGACCGCGGCCAGACGACACGCAAGGACGCCGCCGGCTGCGTGCTGTTTGCCGCCGAGAAGGCGACGCTGATGGCCCTCGACGCCATCCAGCTGCTTGGCGGCAATGGCTATATCAACGACTATCCGACCGGCCGCCTGCTGCGCGACGCCAAGCTCTACGAGATCGGCGCCGGCACAAGCGAAATCCGCCGCTGGCTGATCGGCCGCGAGATCATGGCCGAGGGGATGTGATGCCTAGCAAGGGAATGCAAGTGTGCCGGACTGCGGATTGCTTGACACGTCAAACACCCATCTCGTGGGAGGCTGTAGTTTTGCGAGTATTGAGAGATAAGCAGGGCCATAGATGATCCTCTCATTGGCGCATCCAATCACAAGGCGGGGAATATTTGCGATGGCTTTGTTTTCCTCAATTGCGGGCTTTCTCGGACAAGCCAAGGCGCAGAAGCGGCGCTTCTCTGACATTGCGGAATTCAGAGGGCTCGTAATCGCCGCACTCAAACGGCAGCCGGGTGTCGATAGCGCTATCGTAGACCCATCGGATCCCGCAAAGATCAGTGCAAAAATCGGCGGCGTGGAAGTGACGCCCGACGTCACAAACGTGTTCGGCTACTTAAACTCATACCCCGACGAGGACGCTGATGCGGCTATAGACAGACTTGTCCGAAGCCTCACCGAAACGCGACCGACCAAGGCGAGCGAAGAAAATCTCATCGCGGTGATCCGGACCCAGCAATATGTCGAGCACCTCAAATCGATGGGTTTGGATTTGTTGTATGAACCGCTGGTTGGTGAGATCTCGGTTGTCTATATGGTCGACCTTCCGGATTCGGTGTCACCCGTGGCACCAAAAGACTTCCCAGGTCGGGCGCTTTCGGATTTGCGGGTCGTTGCGCTGGACAACGTAAAGAAATGGCTTCCTAGAATTGTTTCCGACGGAGAAGCCGCGTTAGCGTGCCTGTATTATGTCGACGGCAATACTATGTTGTCCACAAGCCTTATACTTTTTGACGATTTCTGGTTGTCAATCAAACCACAGTTTCCTGGCGATGTTTTGTTCGCTCTGCCACGCCGAGACCAGTTGTTCGTCTTCGATGCAGGCAATCCGCAAGCCCAAAGCGCGGCCAGGCAGATGATAGACGTTACGTTCAAGGACGGTTTCAATCTGCTGTCCGACAAGATTTTCGAACGCCGCAACGGCAAACTCCTGGCGCAGATGTAGGGGTTGGACATGGCTCCATTGCAAACCCAGATCTCCCCCTCCTCCGAAACCTTCCGTGCCAATGCCGAGCGCATGCGGGCGCTGGTCGCCGACATTGCGGAGAAGGCGGCGGCCGTCGAGCGCGGCGGCTCGGAGGAAGCGCGCGAACGGCATGTTTCGCGCGGCAAGCTGTTGCCGCGGGAGCGCTTGGCGCAATTGCTCGACACCGGCTCGCCCTTCCTCGAGATCGGCCAGTTCGCGGCATGGTCGATGTATGGCGAGGAGATCTCTTCGGCCGGCATGATCGCCGGCATCGGCCGCGTCGAAGGCACCGAAGTCATGGTCGTCGTCAACGACGCCACGGTGAAGGGCGGCACCTACTATCCGCTGACCGTGAAGAAGCATTTGCGGGCGCAGGAGATCGCGCTGCAGAACAATCTGCCTTGCATCTACCTCGTCGACAGCGGCGGCGCCAACCTGCCCAACCAGGACGAGGTGTTTCCCGACCGTGAGCATTTCGGCCGCATCTTCTACAACCAGGCCAACATGTCCGCCGCAGGCATTCCGCAGATCGCCTGCGTCATGGGTTCCTGCACGGCGGGCGGAGCGTATGTGCCGGCGATGTCCGACGAGACGATCATGGTGCGCAACCAGGCGACCATCTTCCTCGGCGGTCCGCCGCTGGTGAAGGCGGCCACTGGTGAAGACGTCAGCGCCGAGGATCTCGGCGGCGCCGATGTGCACACGCGGCTTTCCGGTGTTGCCGACCACTATGCACTCGACGACGACCATGCGCTCGCCATTTGCCGACGCATCGTCAAAAACCTGAATCGGAACAAGACTGTAAGTCTGAACTTACAGAAATCGATTCCGCCGCTTCATCCCGCGGATGAACTGTACGGCATCGTGCCTACCGACCTGCGCCAGCCCTATGACGTCCGCGAGGTGATCGCGCGCATCGTCGACGGTTCCGAATTCGACGAGTTCAAGCAGAATTACGGCACCACGCTGATCACCGGCTTTGCCCATCTGCATGGCATGCCGGTCGGCATGATCGCCAACAACGGCGTGCTGTTTTCCGAAAGCGCTGTGAAGGGCGCGCACTTCATCGAGCTGTGCTGCCAGCGTAAGATCCCGCTTGTCTTCCTGCAGAACATCACCGGCTTCATGGTCGGTCGAAAATATGAAGCAGGCGGCATCGCCAAGGACGGCGCCAAGCTGGTGATGGCGGTCGCCACCGCCAGGGTGCCGAAGATGACTGTCATCATCGGCGGTTCGTTCGGCGCCGGCAATTACGGCATGTGCGGCCGCGCCTATTCGCCGCGCTTCCTGTGGATATGGCCGAACGCCCGCATCTCGGTGATGGGCGGCGAGCAGGCGGCAACGGTGCTTGCCATGGTCAAGCGCGAAGGCATCGAGCGCAAGGGCGGGGAATGGAGCGCCGAGGAGGAGGCGAAATCCAAGAAGCCGATCCTGATGAAATACGAGCATGAGGGCCATCCGCTCTATTCGTCCGCACGCCTCTGGGACGACGGCATTATCGACCCTGCGAAGACGCGCGACGTGCTGGCGCTCAGCCTGTCCGCTGCGCTCAACGCCGAAATCGAGGACACGCGCTTTGGCGTGTTTCGGATGTGAGAATGGACGGTCAACTTCGACGGCCAAACGGCGGAACTATAGCGGCAGGCCGTTGCTGCCGTGCGAAAAGGCTGAACTGTATGGGCCAATCGATTCATCAGCATAAGCGGCTTCGATTCTCAAACAGTGAACTGGCGGCGAGGCAAAATATTCGCTACTGCTTATCCAGCATGGGGCAATGGGGACGGGCTGAAAATGAAACTGAAATATTGCCAGGGAACGGCTGCTTCGATACTTTCTGTATTTCTAATATTAACAGCGACCGACGCCGGCTCGGCGGAATCGCTCGCAGGACGCAAGGGAGACGTGCGTTTTCCGCCGACCTTGGGTTCGGGCGAATGCAACGTTGCCTACAAGGGTTATGTCGCGGCGAGCGGTCATTCGGCCTACGCTACAACCTTTTATTCGCGTGTCGTCGACCTCTACATTGTCTGCGGGACGAAGCTCAACGCGCCGTCCCAGAAGGCGGCGGAAGAGACGGCGCTGCGCAATTGCCAAGCCGGCTTGACACGGTGGAAGCTCAAGACCGCGAGTGGCGGCTGCGCAATCTCGTCATCGAAATAAGCAACCAGCCGAGACTTTTTTGCGAATGGGGGAAGCAGTATGAAATCCTGGACCCGCAAAGGAGCAGCCACCTCTATAGTGGCAGGCTTGCTGATCGTGGCGGCCCCCACCGCCGCCATGGCCGGATCGCTGGCAGGCAGCAAGGGCGACGTGCGCTACCCAGTGACCATTCCTATAGGAACCACCGGGGGCTGCGGGAAGGCTTACGCAGCGTATCTCGCAGCCGCAGGCCATTCGGCTTTCGCGGCGACGCCAATCGTTCCGGCGACCGAGTACTTCGTTTGCGGCGTGAAGCTGAATGCATCGTCGCAGAAGGCGGCTGCGGAACTGGCACTGAAATCCTGTCAGGCCAGCAAAAGCAAATACAAGGTTACCGTTGCCGGCGCCTGCAGCATCGCCGCGTCCAAATAGGCCGGAAAACGCCCGGTTTTTCTCGTTGGGTAAGACAAGATGAAATCCACGAATTCCAGGCGAACAGCCATGGCGATATTGGCCGGATTGCTGACGGTCGCCGCGTGCGGCGCGGGCATGGCCGGCTCACTCACTGGAAGCGAGGGAGACAAGCGTTTCCCGCCGTACCTGCCGCGAAATCCCAAGGATCCCTGCACCAAGACCTACAAGGCCTATGTCGCGGCCGGTGGCCATTCAGCGTACGCAACCACTCCCTACGCGCGGATAATGTCGTCGTACATAGTTTGCGGCGGCCACCTCAACGCACCATCTCAAAAGAGGGCCGAAGAGTTGGCGATGAAATCCTGTCAGTCAACCCGCGGCCACTACAAGGTCACGACCGGCGGCGCCTGCGAGATCGCTGCCT
This sequence comes from Mesorhizobium sp. M7A.F.Ca.CA.001.10.2.1, assembly GCF_003998575.1. Classification (NCBI taxonomy): domain Bacteria; kingdom Pseudomonadati; phylum Pseudomonadota; class Alphaproteobacteria; order Hyphomicrobiales; family Phyllobacteriaceae; genus Mesorhizobium; species Mesorhizobium sp. M7A.F.Ca.CA.001.10.2.1. The sequence continues at coordinate 7,510 of NZ_RZQY01000261.1, forward strand.
CCAAATAGGCTGGCGCCTGCCAGAATGGCGCTGCCCGAGGCAAAACCGGGAGGCTCCATGTTCGCCAAGATCCTGATCGCCAATCGCGGTGAGATCGCTTGTCGTGTCATCCGGACGGCGCGCAAGATGGGTGTGCGCACTATCGCCGTCTATTCGGATGCCGATGCGAGATCCCTGCATGTCGAGATGGCCGACGAGGCGGTGCATATCGGCCTC
>NZ_RZQY01000262.1:0-7723 GCF_003998575.1 Mesorhizobium sp. M7A.F.Ca.CA.001.10.2.1
CGACCGCCGAGCAGTTCCTGTTCCGCAACCCCCTGCCCGCCGGGAAATTCCGCTCCGGTTTCGGCGCCCGCAGGCATCCGATCCTCGGCTATGTCCGCATGCACACCGGCGTCGATTGGTCCGCGCCGATCGGCACGCCGATCATCGCCGCCGGCAACGGCACGGTCGAGAAGGTCGGCTGGGCCGGCGGCTACGGCAAGCAGATCATCATCCGCCATGCCAATGGCTATGAGACATCATACAATCACCAGAGCGCCTTTGCCAAAGGCATCGAACCGGGCGTGCACGTCCGCCAGGGCCAGACCATCGGCTTCCTCGGCCAGACCGGCCTCGCCACCGGCCCGCATCTTCACTACGAGCTGATCGTCAACGGCACCAAGGTTGATCCGATGCGTGTCCGCCTGCCGGTCGGCAAGGTGCTGAAGGGCGATGACCTCGTCGCCTTCAAGCGCGAGCGCGAGCGCATCGACGAACTGCTGAAGCAGGAAGACAGCGATTCGCTGAAGGTTGCGAGCGCCAAGATCGACGGTTGACCCGCTTCAGCCTTGCCGATCTTCGGCCTGTCGCGGCCATGGCAATCGCTCACCGGGAATGGTCGTCCAGGCGATGACAGCCGCAAGCAGGCAAAGCAGCGCGGTCACCGAAGAAACCGCGGCAAAAGCGGCATCGCTGGCGGCGAGCCTCGCCGCATCGATGGCCGGCGCAAGCCCGGCTGGCGCCGGTTCACCAAATCCTGGGATGGCGGACGTTGCGCTCGCGTCCAGCGCATTCGCGTAAACCCATGCGGCAAGCGAGCCCATCGCCGCCACCGCGATCAGACCGCCGATGCGTGAGACGGCATTGTTGATGCCGGAGGCGGCCCCCGTGTCCTTGTCTTCCACCGCCGTCATGATCGCGGTCGACAAAGGCGACACGACCAGAGCCATGCCGAGCCCCATCAGCGCCATCAGCGGGAATATTCCAATCCAGAAATTGTGGATACCGGCGTAGGTGAGCAAGGCCAGCCCGGCAAACGCGAAAGCCACGACCAAGCTGCCGCAGGCGATCGGAAAACGTGGTCCGATCCGGTCCGAAAGCTTGCCGACCGGTCCCGACAAAAGCGCGATCAATGCCGACAAGGGCAGGAAGATGAAGCCGACCTCGGCCGTGCTCAGATCCCAGCCGGCGATCAGCAGCATCGGCAGATAGAAAAGGTTGGCCGATAGCGCAAAATAGAGGAAGAATGTCGCCACATTGGCGCCGGCGAAAGCACCGACGCGAAACAGGCTGAGGTCGATCATCGGCTCGCGCTGCCGAAGCTCGAAAACGATGAAGACAGCCAGCAGTACGACGCCTGCGGCAATGCTCGGCCCTGCCATGAGGCCCTCGCCGCTGGCGCTCATCGAGGTCAGCCCATAGGCAAGCGCGCCGAAGGCCAATGTCGCGAGCGCTGCACCACCGAGATCCAGGCTGCGTTTCTCCGTCGGCGTATCGGCAGGAACCTTGGCCAGCAGAAGCCAGATCGAGATCAAGCCCAGCGGCAGGTTGATGGCAAAGATCGCCCGCCAGATGCCGTCGCCGAAGGCCGACAGCACGAAACCGCCGAACACCGGGCCAAGTGCCGTGGTCAGCGCTGAAGCCGCCGCCCAGATCCCAATCGCGCGGCCGCGTTCTTTCTTCGGGTAGGCCTTGGCGATGATGGCGAGGCTGCCGGGCACCATGATTGCCGCACCGATGCCCTGCAACGCGCGAAATGCGATCAGCACAATGGCATTCGGCGCCAGCGCACAGGCCAGCGAAGCGACGATGAACAGCGCAATGCCGGACACGAAGGCGCGGCGCAGACCGAATCGGTCGCCGGCCGCACCCCCGGCCAGGATCAGCGCCGACAGCGTCAATGCATAGGCATTGGAAATCCACTGCGCCTCGGCAAGGTTGGCGCCGAGGTTGACGCGAATCGCCGGTGTGGCGATGGCCAGGATCGAGCCGTCTATGAAGCCAAGCGCCGAGGCCAGAATTGCCGCGATCAGCACAAATCGCCGCTGCGACTGCGGACAAAACGTTCCATGCGTGACCGGGCTCGTCAGCGGGACCGCGGCAGCTTTGCTCGGTGAATGCATGAAACCTTGCTTAAACCCCTAGCGCATCGGCAACAACCGGCCAGTGGCTTGCAGTCATTGAAACCAGCCGTTTGGCCAGGGTTGCACCCTGACAGGGTGCAAATGGCACAGTCATGCCAGCCCCGTTACGTGCAGCCGGCGGGGATTTCGATGAGGCGGCCGCTTGAAAGCTCGGCTTCATCCTGATCATGCAGCTGGTCTATGCCGCCGCACTTCCCAGTTCACTGCTGCGCAAGGTTATCGGCTGAAGGTCCGCCGACAAACTCCACCGTGACACCCGGCGAAACCAGCTTGGCCAACTCCCGCGCATCCCAGTTGGTCAGGCGTACGCAGCCATGGCTTTCGGTTTTGCCGATCTTCGACGGATCCGGCGTGCCGTGGATGCCATAGGTCGGCTTGTCCAGGGCGATCCAGACCGAGCCGACGGGACCGTTCGGCCCAGGCGGAATGGTCAGGACCTTGTCGTTCTGGCCCTGCTTGAAATTGATGCTGGGATTGTAGGTGTAGTTCGGATCGAGCGCGACGCGCGACACCGTGTGAATGCCGGACGGTGACGGCGTGTCCGAAGAGCCGATGGTTGCGGGATAGGCCGCGACCAGCCTGCCGCCGGCATCATAGGCGAAAACCTCTTTCTTGTCCTTGTCGGCGACGATGCGGGCCACCGGCGTCGAAACCAGTTTGCCGAAATTGGCGACCTTGATGGTCGTGCCGGGACGATTGAAATCGAGGTCCGGGTTGAGCGCTTTGAGATAATTCTCATCCATGTGGAAGCGCTCTGCGAGCGCCTCGGTCACCGACGTATAGCCCATGCGATCGAGTTGCGCCTTCTGGCTGTAGTCTTCCGGGATCGACGCGACATAGGGACCGGCCGCATCCTCCGCTGTGATCGTGTAGTTGGCGAAGGCATCGCCGCCGGATTGCGCAAGTGCCGCCTGGATGGCGACCGCGTCGGTCGATCGCAGATTGGCGCCGGTGATCTGGTTGTAGGCAGCGAGCGCTTTGTCGACGTTCGAACCGAAACGCCCGTCGATGACGCCAGGCGAAGCGCCACCCCGGTCGAGCAGCACCTGAAGGGCGGCGACATCCTGGCGCGCTCCCAGCGACAGTGCCGGGGCAACAGTGGTCTTGCCGCCAGTCTCTGGTGGCAGAGCTGCCTGATCGGCTGACGTCGCCGGCTGGGCAGGGTCTATCGAGGCTTCGTCCAGCGGCTGGCGCTTGATGGTACCCGGCTTTGCCGGCTGCGGCGCGTCGGGATAATTGTCATCGTAGCTGCCATCGTCCTGCGGTGCCGGCGGATAGGCTTCGACGGCATTGTCCCCATAGGGATCGTACTCGTCCGCCGGCGGCGGGATAACGCGGCCTTCCTCTTCCAACTGCTGGCGCCGGAACCGCGCCATGTCTTCCGGATCGTCGAGATAGTAGCGGTCGTCGCCGTCGGGGGCGCGGCCCAGTTCGCGCAGTCGTGTCTCGCGGCGCAAGGCGCGGCGGTCGAGCCGGGTCTGCGGCGGCTGGATGGCGATGACCTTGCCGGTATCGGCATCGACGATCACGCGGTTGCCCCTGGCGTCGTAGTAGATGTCGAGATTGCCGTCCTGGGCGACAAGGATGCCACCGGTATCGGCGGCACGGACAATCGGTGGTGCGCTGTCCTGCGTCGGGGCTGCGATTGCATTGGCAGACAAAAGCCCGCCGGCAAGTACCGAAAGGGTGAAGATCGTACGCAGCATAGTGGCGAAACTCTCCGGTCCGTAATTGCCGCCGCCCGGCATTGTTCTCTGGCGAAGCCCCTCGTCAGCAAACCAGTTACCCACCATATGGTTCCAACATGAACCGGGCATGAAGATGGCGGTTTTCCAGCGCCTCGAGGAATATAGACTAGCTTGCGGCAAGTCCCAATTCCTTGCGCGCCTGCCTGGTCAGTTTCAGGGCTACAAGGCGATGGCTCTCGCGCAGATAGTCCTTCAGCGCGGCATCATCCATGCTCTGGCTTGTCCGACGCTGGATCCATGTCATGCCGCGCGAGGCAAGATAGGGCGCGGGCCGCAGGCCCGGCTGCTCCTTGAGCACATCATAGGCGATATCGGAGCATTTGAAGGTGACGAAGAGCTGCTGGCCCTGATCCCAGCCGCCAACCGCGAAGACCTTGTCTCCGACCTTCCAGACATGGGCGCCGCCCCATTGGACAACGTGGTTCGTCGCGGGCAGCGAGGCGCAGAAGCCGTTGTAGTCGTCCAGCGTCATCCCGCCCCCTTTTTTTGCGCACGTCGCCCAAAAGTGGCCCCGGTTTTGGGAAAACGACATGCATATGACAAAGACCTAAAACGCCGCGCGTCCGGGAAGGACGCGCGGCGTAGGATCAGGCTGCCACTTCCGCCGCGACGATCGCCGGCTTCGAGCGGAAGTTCAGCCGGTCGGAACCGGCTGTCACCTTGACGGTCGAGCCGTCGAGAATGTCGCCGAGCAGGATCTTCTCCGCCAGCGGGTCCTGCAATTCCTTCTGCATCACCCGCTTCAGCGGCCGCGCGCCATAGGCCGGATCGTAGCCCTTGGCCGCCAGCCAGTCGACCGCCTCCTGGTCCAGCGACAGCGTGATCTTGCGGTCGACAAGCAGGCTCTCCAGCCGCTTGAGCTGGATCTCGACGATGCGGCCCATATCCTGCCGGCGCAGCCGGTGGAACAGGATCACCTCGTCGACGCGATTGAGGAACTCCGGCCGGAACGACGCCCTGACGACACCCATCACCTCGTCGCGAACCAGATCGACGTCCTGATCCTCGGTGAGATTGACGAGATATTCGGCGCCCAGGTTCGACGTCATGATGATCAGCGTGTTGCGGAAGTCCACCGTGCGGCCCTGCCCATCGGTCAGGCGGCCGTCATCGAGCACCTGCAACAGCACGTTGAACACATCGGGATGCGCCTTCTCGATTTCGTCGAACAGCACGACCTGATAGGGCCGGCGCCGCACCGCTTCGGTCAACGCGCCGCCTTCCTCATAGCCGACATAGCCGGGAGGTGCGCCGATCAGCCGGGCGACCGAGTGCTTTTCCATGAACTCCGACATGTCGATGCGCACCATCGCGCCCTCGTCGTCGAACAGGAAGCTTGCCAGCGCCTTGGTCAGTTCGGTCTTGCCGACGCCCGTCGGCCCGAGGAACATGAACGAGCCGATCGGCCGGTTCGGGTCCTGCAGGCCCGCGCGAGCGCGCCGCACCGCTTTGGAAACAGCCTGCACCGCCTCGCCCTGGCCGACGACACGCTTGCCGATCTCGTCTTCCATGCGCAGCAGCTTGTCGCGCTCCCCCTGCAGCATCTTGTCGACCGGAATGCCGGTCCAGCGCGAGACGATATGCGCGACGTGATCCGGCGTGACCACCTCTTCGACCATGCCAGCCTTGCCGTCCTGGGTTTCGGCCTCCTTCAGCTTCTTTTCCAGTTCCGGGATCTTGCCATAGGCAAGCTCGCCAGCGCGCTGGAATTCACCCTTGCGCTGCGCAATGGCGAGCTCGTTGCGCGCCTCGTCAAGCTGCTTCTTCAGATCGGCGGCCAGCCCGAGCTTCTGCTTCTCGGCCTGCCATTTGGCGGTGATCTCGGTCGATTCCTCCTCGAGGCCGACGAGTTCCTTTTCCAGGCGGGCAAGTCGATCCTTCGAGGCGTCGTCTGTCTCGACCTTGAGCGCCTCGCGTTCGATCTTGAGCTGCATGATGCGGCGATCGATCTCGTCCAGCGCCTCGGGCTTGGAATCGACCTGCATGCGCAGCCGCGATGCGGCTTCGTCGACCAGATCGATCGCCTTGTCCGGCAGGAAGCGATCGGCGATGTAGCGGTTGGACAGCGTCGCCGCCGCCACCAGCGCCGAATCCGAAATGCGCACCTTGTGGTGCTGCTCGTACTTCTCCTTCAGGCCGCGCAGGATCGAGACGGTGTCTTCCACCGTCGGCTCGTCGACGAACACCGGCTGGAAGCGGCGGGCAAGCGCTGCATCCTTCTCGACATGCTTGCGATACTCATCGAGCGTGGTGGCGCCGACGCAGTGCAGCTCGCCGCGCGCCAGCGCCGGCTTCAGAAGGTTCGACGCATCCATGGCGCCATCCGCCTTGCCGGCACCGACCAGGGTGTGCATCTCATCGATGAACAGGATGATGTTGCCGCTGGCCGAGGTGACTTCGGAGAGCACGGCCTTCAGCCGCTCCTCGAACTCGCCGCGATATTTGGCGCCGGCAATCAGCGCGCCCATGTCGAGCGCCATCAATTGCTTATCCTTCAGCGATTCCGGCACGTCGCCATTGACGATGCGCAGCGCCAGGCCTTCGGCGATCGCCGTCTTGCCGACGCCCGGTTCGCCGATCAGCACCGGATTGTTCTTGGTGCGGCGCGACAGCACCTGAATGGTGCGGCGGATCTCGTCGTCACGGCCGATCACGGGGTCCAGCTTGCCGGCACGGGCATCCGCGGTCAGGTCGCGCGCGTATTTCTTCAGCGCGTCGTAGCCCTGTTCGGCACTCGCCGAATCGGCGGTGCGGCCCTTGCGGACGTCATTGATGACCTGGTTGAGCGCCTGCGGGGTGACGCCGGCCTTGGCCAGTATGTCGGCGGTCTTGGCCGACTTCTCCATGGCCAGCGCCTGCAAGAGCCGCTCCACCGTGACAAAGCTGTCGCCGGCTTTCTTGGCCAGTTCCTCGGCGGTCGAAAACACTTTTGCCAGCGGCTGGGCCAGATAGAGCTGGCCATTGCCGCCCTCGACCTTGGGCATCGCTTCGAGTGCCGTCTCGACGCCAAGCTTGACGTCGCGGACGTTGCCGCCGGCGCGTTCGATCAGCGACGCGGCCAGGCCCTCATCGTCGTCGACGAGCACTTTCAGGATATGCTCAGGGGTGAATTGCTGATGGTTGCGGGAAAGCGCCATAGTCTGCGCGGACTGGATAAAACCGCGCACGCGCTCTGAGTATTTCTCAAGGTTCATATCTGTCTCCTTCCATCACCGGCCCGCTTTGCGGCACCGGATCCGATTGCGGTGACGGACCCTCCCATTCGAGCCGGGTCCAGTTGAGGCTGATATGGTGCACAAGCTCCGAACCCTCAAGACGTCTCGATATCGGCAACTTCATAATATTGCACGGCCGCCCAAACGAAAACGGCGGAGATTTCTCTCCGCCGTTCAATGCCTTGAAATGCCGTTCGATCAGTTGTCGATATCGACATTGATCGGTTGGGCGTTGCCGCTGTCGACCGGGGCCGCAGCCGCCTCGCCGGCGTTGGCCACGGAATTGGCATTGTCACTACCGCCATCAACCTGATCGGCGTTGACGCGCGGGCGGCGCGGCCGCCTCGGACGACGGGCAGCACCGCTTTCGGCGGCCGCCTCGTTGAGTTCGGCCTGGGCCGCAAGGCCTGCCGGCGAAAGATTCTCGAACGACGGAGCCGGTTCGGCCGCAGCAACGGATTCGGTCGGCGCGGCGGCTTCGGCCTCGCTTGGAGCCTCGTTGCGCTGGGGCTGGCCAGCTTGCTCGGCGGACGATGCATAGTCGCGCTGGCCGTTCTGGCCGTAACCGCCATTGGGGCGACGATCGCGATGGCGCCCGCCATTGTTGTCGCGGCCACCATTGTTGCGCCCGCCATTATTA
>NZ_RZQY01000263.1:0-7699 GCF_003998575.1 Mesorhizobium sp. M7A.F.Ca.CA.001.10.2.1
ATATCGAAGCCAATGCCACGCTGATCGGCGGTGCCGGCGTCTTCGTCCCCCAACTCGAACAGCCGATCGAAGCCGCCATGCGGGCGCTGGAGATCGCGCGTGGGGCAGGGGTGACGACGATCCTCAACCCGGCCCCCGCGGCAAAGCTTCCCGACCGCATCTACACGCTCTGCGACTACCTTACGCCCAACGAGACCGAGACGGAGGAACTGACCGGGATGAAGGTGTCCTCGGTCGACGAGGCGCGAGCCGCCGCGGACAGTCTGCTGAAAAAGGGGGTCGGCACGGTCATCGTCACGCTCGGCGACAAGGGCGCGCTTTTGCACTCGAAGGAGCGCTCCGACCATGTTCCAGCCGTCAGCGCCGGCCCGGTGGTCGAAACCACGGGGGCAGGCGATGCCTTCAATGGCGGGCTTGCCGCAGCACTTTCGAGGGGCGTGGAGCCGCTGCAAGCGGTGCGCTTCGCCTGCGCCGTCGCCGGTATCTCCGTGACGCGACCGGGGACTGCACCGTCGATGCCGACGTTGCAGGAGGTCGAGGCACTGCTGGCGAGGGGGTGATCTTGCAGGGCCAGGCGTAGGCAAGGGCTGAAAGGACCTGAGTGACCTCAGGTCTCTTGGACCTCAGGTCTCTTGCAAGACAATATTTTTGACAATCAATGTCGACATTTCTCTGAAGCCAAGAGCTTGATACCCTTGAGAGAAATGGCGCGAGTGACGGGGCTCGAACCCGCGACCTCCGGCGTGACAGGCCAGTGAAAACCGCAAAGCCACCAACGCTGGGTTTCGACTCTCTTCGACGGCGAATTGGTGCAAAAGCGGCCAAAGTTGAAACCGCTGGACTAGCGATCGCCCTTGGCCTTTGCGTAGGAATTCCCCACTGCTTTGCCCATGCCTGACACCTTGTTGGAGTCGGGTGTGTAGCGAAGTTCCGGCTTGTTGGCCCTGCATTTGGAGCAGACCAGGCGCGGCGCGAGATTCCAGTTCATCGCTTTGACCTCCGGACCGTATTTGTCTCTTAAACCCTCAAGGTCGAGCACCGCGTAATGAACGCAGTTGCGGCAATACGCCGTGATCTGCATGTTCCCGTCGACCAGCGATTGGAATGTCCAGTCGCTCATCCTCGAAACCGTTCAGTGTACCAGGTAATCTTGCCGTCGACCTTCATCGGCTTGTGGATCACCAGGCGCTTCGGCAGGTGTTCCGGATGCACCTCGAGCAGCGTGATCTTGATCTGTGGCTTGCAACGGCTGCAATCGAACTTCAGCGCCAGCGGATCGACGCCGCCGCCATAGACCATCATCAGGTCGGCCGACCTGATGTAGCGGACATTGCCGCAACTGCATTCGGCCTTCACAAGCATGTTGTGCCGGGTCGCCTTGCCCAGCGTGTCGATCGGATCGTGTTCCATGAGAACGTAATAAGAACAAATTCCCAACTGCGGTCAAGGGCCCCATCAGCCTTCGTCGAGGAAACCCTGCACCGAGGCGTGCCGCAGCTTGGGCTCGCCGCGTAGCGTCCTGACGCTGGCTTTGATGCCGGGCTTGACCCATTCGACGTCAGGCGTGATCTGTGCCGTGGGAACGTGCGGCGGCGCTGCCTTGGCCTTCTGCACCCGTTTCCAGAGGCGGTCCTTTATCGCATCCGTGGTGGCGATCACGGCCTTGCCGACATATTTTCCGTCCCGCGCGAACAGCCCCTCGGTCCACTCGCCGGCTTTTCGTTTGACGCCGATCAGATCCAGTTCGGCGATGTCCCAGCATTTTGTCTTCAGCCAGGCTTCATCCTTGGCGCCGCTACGATATGGGCTGAACTTGCGCTTCGACACCACGCCTTCAAGCCCCATTCGCTCAGCCGCATCGTAGAACTCGGCGCCGCCGCCCTCGACGTGCTGGCTGTACTGGATGATGCCCTCGGCCGGCTTGATCAGGTCCCACAGGATTGCCTTGCGCTCGATCGCCGGCCGCGGGCGCAGATCCTCGCCGTCCAGATACAGAATATCGAACGCTACAAAGGCGAGCAGCTCGGCGTTCCATGCCATGCGCGAATGCATGGCGTGGAAGTTCGACCGGCCGTCCGGCTCGGGCGCGATCACCTCACCGTCGAGGATGAACGATTTCGCCTTCAGCTGCTCGGCAGCGGTGACGATCGGCCAGTAGCGCTTCGACCAGTCGATGGCGGTGCGGGTGAAGGCACGGGCGCCGGCCCAGTCCAGGATGATCTGGGTGCGGAAGCCGTCATATTTGATTTCGTGGATCCAGTCGTCGCTGACCGGCGGCTCCAGCACCAGGACGGGTTCCTGTGGCTTGATGAACTTCAGCCGGTCTCCGGCGTTACTCATACTCGATACCCCGCACCGCGATTCAAGTCGGAAGGCTGATTAAGGTTCCGGGGTATTTTAGACGAATTGTATGTCGGAGTCGTTGATGACCAAGCTTTCCGATCTTCCCCGCCCAACGGGCCGTCTCAAGGCAGTAGACCGCAAGCCGGTGACCGAAGGACCAGAGATTGAGATATGCCCGGTCTGCGGACAAGCGATCGACATGAGGGATATCGGGCAGCTGCTCTGGCATGTCACGGAAGACCATGAGCCACTCGAGCTCGACAGTTGAACAGCCGCCGGCTCCAAGCATCAAGGCCTAGGACGCAAAAGCCCGCCGCACCTTTCGGCACGGCGGGCTTTTCCAGGGCGCGATCCTTACTTCGATCGCGCGATCTCCTTTGCCAGGTCGCCGATGTCGCGGCGAAGGTCCCCGACCTCGTCAACGAAGCGGTTGCCGACTTCGATCAGCCGATACATGGCCTGGCGCTGCTTTTCATTGTCAGCGCGCCCGGCGATCAGTTCCATTGTGTAGCCCTCGATCGAGGCCGCCAGTTCCTTGACCGCGCTGTTGTCGATGAGGGCGCCGGCGACCTCGACCTGGCGCTCCGCCGGCGTGACGGTGCCGCGACCGAAGCGAAGGCCGAGCATTGCCAGGAGGCCGAGCAACGCCAATCCCACGAAATTGGCGATCGGCACCAACTGTTCGGCCGGAATGCCAAGGATCATCAACGCCTCCGCTGCGAAGCACCGACATCAGCCCATGCCCGAAAAAGGTTCCACATTTCGATCGTCATGAAGGTGAGGTAGACGATCACCCCGGTGCCGGAGCCATCGGCCGTCAGGACGGCAACGAGGACGCCGAGCGCAATTTGACCCCAAAACACGCACGACGCGATGGAAGCCCCAGCCCTGAAATGGGGCGAGTAGCGGAAACCCTTGAAGGTGCCATTGACGATGAGCGCCCCGAGCCGAAGCAGCGCAGTCATGAGACAGACGTTGGCCCAGAACGCTTCATTGCCGTAGGTAGCGATGATAGCCATCGACGGCGAGCGGTCGAAGGTCAGCGGATCCATTGCCAGGCAACCGGACCAGCCGAACAGCGCTCCGGTCATGATCCATTCGGTGACGCGCATCCCGAAATGCTCGCGGATGCCGCCAGCGATGCGCAGCACGATCATGTCTTGAGCTCCGCTCGGCGCGCAGCGCTGGCCTTGGTGTGCAAATCGCATTCGGCGCGCGTATAGAGCTTCACCGCGCAGCCTGGCGCCATCGTGCGGTCGATCTTGTTCTGGTCGGCTTGGGTCTTGCCCTGTGCGCCGGCGAGGCTGTTACCGAGGGCCTGTCGGAGCGGCGTCACACCGCTGACGCCCGAAGTCGTACACGCCGCCAGCGTCAAGGCACTCGTCAAGAGACATGCGAGCGTCAACGCCCTTGTGAATCGCATCGGTATTCTCCTTTTCGATCTTGGCGCGGACTTCGTCGGCGCCCCAATGCTTGATGAGTTCGTAGCCGCCGAGGGCGGCGCCGGAGACGGCGACGGCCAGGACGGCCCACGCGATGATGCGGGCGAGAGGGCGGGGAACACCGACGAAGCCGGCGACGAGCGAGATGAGGACGCCCATCAGCGCCGTGCTCCCGTCTTGAATGCCTCGACGCCCTTGGCTTCGCCATGGCGTGCGACCAGGAACAGCCCGCCGGCAACAGCCGCAATCGCCAGCATCCAGACCCAGCCAGGCACGTCGCCGGCAGCATCCTTGACAGGCTGGATATAGCCGCTGGCGGCGCCGAGATTGCCGATGATGCCGTCGAAGAAGCTGCCGATCAGTGCCGCGATGCCGGTGAAGAACGCGCCGACTTTGGTCAACCAGTTCGTCTTCACCTCCGGCACCTTGTCACGCACGACGTCGGCCCGCGCATCCGCGCGCGCGGCGGGAATGGCCCGCGGCTTGGCCTTCTGCAGGGACAGCAGCAGCTCGTCGTCGATGCCGTCACCCGCCGGCAGGCCATTGTCAGAGCGGAAGGCGCGGATCGCGGCTGCGGTGAAGTCGCCGGCCTTGCCGTCGACGCCGCCGACCTCTGTATAACCGAGATCCTTCAGCTGCTGCTGGACGCGCTCAACCGTTGCCTTGTCGACGGCCGGCACCACCGCGGCGATCGACACCGGCTCAGCCGAAACAGGGTCCGCCGCTGGCGAGAATGGCGTGTCCCTGATCTTTTGCCATTTGGCAAAGGCGGCGGCCATCTTGGTATCGTAGGCATTTTTTTTGTAGCCGGGACCATTCCAAGTCCTGGCGATGACCGGCCAGCGATGCGCGCGCAGATCGTCGTCGATCTTCCACGCGACCAGGAGGCGCACTGTCGCCTCGAGGTGGTTGGCCTCGGATGCCAAGAACGCCGTCACCAACGCCTGCGGTGAAGTGTACCCGGCATCGCGATGGTTCTCGCCGAGAATCTGGGTCAAGCCCCACGAAGCGGCCATCAACGCGATCGTCTCGTCGATTGCCATCGCTTTGACCAGGCGCGGGTAACTGTCCTTGGGATAGGGCTTCATGCCCCATTTCGGATAGGCGAGCCCAGCCTTGACCGCAGCATCCCGTTTCATGCCCTTGCCGAGAAGCCGGTAGAAGACATGCGGTTCGAACAGCATCTTCGGCCGGCCGGCCGCATCGAAGCCGGATCCTGCCGCCTCGACGTCCATGAAGGCATGCAGTTCGTCCTCGCCAACCCCGATCTCGGCACCGATGCGTGGAATGTCTATGTCTTGCAGGCGCACCGCTGCGCCCTTGAACGAAGTGTCCATGGGTTTTCCTTCGGATGTTGATTGACTATGGTCGGCGGCGGGAGGCCCGCGCATGAAATACGACGAACCGCGAGGGGATTGGTTTTCGCTGCCCAAGCCGTGGCTGGAGCTACCTCAGGCGATGCGAGACAGCGTGGTGCAGGCCGCCGGCGAGATCAGAACCTATGATGGCGGGCATCTCGTTCATGTCGACGGATTGTGGGAAGTGATGAAGAGCGGCACTCAGAACGATGCCGACATCATCCTCAACGCGCTGCGTAAGGCGAACTAGCCTTCGTAACTTGCCGAATTGCGATTTCTTTTGGTTGCATGTAAAAGCCCCTTTCGCTCGGGGGAATACAGATGTCTTCGCACCAAAATGCTGCACCGCAGCAGTATCCAACGCTGGACGGCTTACGCTTTCTGGCATTTGCGATGGTGTTCTTTTTTCACTTCTCGGCCGGACCTGACCACCCGACGCTCAGCATGCTTCAGGCGCAAGGCTGGATCGGCGTGGAAGTGTTTTTCACTCTGTCGGCATTCCTGCTTTTCGGCCTCTTCGAAAAAGAGGTAACAAGAACCGGACGGATCAGCATCTCGCTTTTCTACGCGCGAAGGCTTCTGCGCATCTACCCCCTAATGATGCTGTTCGCGATTGCCATGTTGATCCTGTACGGGTCGGCGAACGCCGACGCATACGGCTGGCTCCTGGGCCTTGCCTCGTTCGTCGGAAATTTCATTTACTGGTTTCCGGAACACGCCAAGTCCGTCCCAAACACCGGGCATCTCTGGTCCCTGTCGTACGAGTTCCAGATTTACCTGATCCTGCCCCTGTTATTTCTGGTCTATCGTGCGGTCGGCAAGCGGGCGTTTCTAATGGCGTTGCTTTGCGCGCTACCGATCTGCTTGGTTGGCCGTGCAGCATTTGCACTGAGCGGGATCTCTATCCAGCCGATCTACATGACGCCGTTGCTGAGGCCGGAATCGACCATTGCTGGCCTTCTGATCGCAATGGGCGTGACGAAAAAGCTCCCTATCTGGACGGTCGCTACGGCTTTCGCCTGCAGCGCTATCGGGCTGGTGACCCTTCCTGATCTTCATACCAGCGTAGGCTCAGTAATTGCCTTTGTAACAGCTGGCCTGTTCGCGGGATCACTGTTGCATCTGACTCTCTACGCCAAAAATCTTGGTACAGTCCTACAATGGCGCCCGCTCGCGTACCTTGGCCAGATTTCCTTCGGACTCTATGTCTTCCATCTCTGGGCCTTTGGGCAGGGCATGTCATTGCTGCGAATGACTTCAATCCCGGAGAATTATGGCACTCGCTGCCTGGCAGGCATGGCTTTCTGCATCGCCGTTGCCACCGTGAGCTACTACTGCCTCGAACGGCCAATCCTGCGCCAAAAGCCACGTCAGCAAGCCAGCCCGTCTCTCCCTGGGTCTGTGGTGCCAGCTGAGTAAACACTATATCTGCGCAGCCGCAACGAAGAACGCGTCGACCTGCTCATCATTGAAGCCAAGCGCGGCAAAGCCGGATGCCATCATCGGCTCTGTTCTCACGAACGAATTACTGTTGTCATAGGCGATTTGGACGGCCGGCCCTTTCGCGGCGATGAATGCCTCGACCTGGCCCAAGAGGCCGGACGCAAGAAGCTGGAGCTTAAACTGACGAGCCGAGACCGAGCCCGGGACGCGAACCACGGGACCAGGCAGCCCAAATCCGGCCAATACGTCTGTCAATTCCCCTTCGCTGGCGATTCGCGTGGGAACGACAGCTATGAGATCCGCCACACTGCACCCAGATGACAGTGCATCTTCCGCTGATAGGAATAGGCCCTCGGGCAGAGAATTCACATATGCCCCAGCAGCACTCGACCAGAAGCGGCTTTCGTCGTCGGCAACGATCCAGAAGCGATCAGTTAGCATGGATATCTGCCTCTAGTTGTATAGGCCAAATGGTGTGACGCTGGGGTTTGTACCTGTGCCGGCGGCACTGCCCGGTAGATAGCTCGTTCCGGCGTTGTTGGTGTTGATAGTGCCATTCAACGCAGCATTGTATCTCGACCCTGTGGCGCTTCCTGAAAACGTGTTTACCGGCACATTGATGAAGCCGCCGAACGCATTCGCGAACTGGGTTCCGAAAGCTGGTGTGCCGGTGATCGTGATCGTTTTGCCCACGCAAGCCACGAGGCCATAGGCTTCAGCCCACCAGTGCTTCGATGCCGATCCTGTGATGTTGTAGTTGGCGTTGATCGTTACCGCCGCATCATTGTCTGCAAGGATATGCCCGCCGGCGCACGCTCCAAAATCCATTTTCCCATCAACCGTGATCTGGCCTTTGTTGGTTGCCCACAGGCATTGTCCGGAAGTTGTGGTTTGGAGCTTCAACCCCGAGACCGAAAGCGCAGAGCCTCCCCCGCTCACCGTTATGCAACTGCTGGAGGTCGTGGAAATTATCACGTTGGCAGGGGTGATTGCGTCGCCGACGACGCTTACGAGACCGCCGACGAACGGAGCGTTTACATTGACGCCGGCGGTATAGGTCCCGGCGCCGACTTGGATGGTCACGCCGAAGCCGCCTAGGTCCAAAGTCTTAAC
>NZ_RZQY01000264.1:0-7689 GCF_003998575.1 Mesorhizobium sp. M7A.F.Ca.CA.001.10.2.1
CCGTCATTGATACGGCGGCCAGCAAGAATCACCTCCGGATGATAGCCGAGTTCCTGGGCCTTGTGGGTGAGATAGTAGGGATCGACGCCGATGCAGTGGCCGCCGACGAGACCAGGCGTGAAGCGCAGGAAATTCCATTTGGTGCCGGCGGCTTCCAGCACTTCGGACGTGTCGATGCCGAGCTTGCCGAAGATAAGCGACAGCTCGTTCATCAGCGCGATGTTGAGGTCGCGCTGAGTGTTCTCGATGACCTTGGCCGCTTCGGCGACCGCAATGCTCGAGGTACGGTGTGTGCCTGCCGGCACGATCGAGGCATAGAGCGCATCGATACCTTCGGCCGCTTCCGGCGTCGAGCCGCTGGTGACCTTGACGATCGTTTGCAACCGATGCTCGCGGTCGCCCGGATTGATGCGCTCGGGACTGTAGCCGAGGAAGAACCCCTCATTGTAGCGCAGGCCCGAATGTTTCTCGATCAGCGGCGCGCACACCTCTTCCGTGCAGCCGGGATAGACCGTCGATTCGAAGATCACCACCGCGCCTGGCGATATGACCTCACCGACCAAAGTCGATGCCATGATCAGCGGTTTCAGATCCGGACGGTTGGCCCTGTCGATCGGCGTCGGAACCGTGACGATGAAAATCCCGCAATCGCGCAGAGCGGCCTTGTCGGTGGTGAATGTCAGCCGCGACGCAGCACTGATCTCATCGCTGCTGGCTTCCAGCGTATGGTCGTCGCCACGCCTCAGCGCGTCCACCCTCGACTGGTCGATGTCGAAACCGACGACATCCCTGCCGGCGCCGAAGGCGACCGCCAGCGGCAGGCCGACATAGCCAAGCCCGATGATCGCTATTTTCCTGGAGGCGAGATCCATCTGCTTCCTGCGCTTGCTATTCCAGAGCCATGCTTCGCATTGGTTATCTCGCACCAAAGCCGGTAAGCATCGTTTTCAGCGTCTTGAGAGTTATCAAAACGTCCAGCCAAGGCGAAAAGTTCTTTATGTAATAGAAATCATAGTGCAATTTTCCCATAACGTCATCGACGGCAGCCACATGCCCCTGATTTACTTGTGCCCACCCACTTATGCCCGGCCTGACGATATGCCTGTAGCGGTAGAATGGCAGCTCAGCCTCGTACCACTGCGACAGCACGACAGCTTCCGGCCGCGGTCCGATCCAACTCATTTCGCCACGCAGGATGTTGATGACCTGCGGCAGTTCGTCGATCCTGGATTTTCGCAGGAAACGCCCGACTCTGGTGATGCGGTCATCGTCGTGCCTGGTGATCGCCCTTTCCTTGTCGCTGCCGGCGCCAGAGTGCTGGCGCATCGAGCGAAACTTGTAGACCGTGCAGATCTTGCCCCGGTAGCCCATGCGTTGCTGGCGAAACAGCGCAGGACCATCGGAATCCAGCCGGATCAGCAGCGCTATCAACGCCAGAACGGGGGAAAGAACGATGATCAAGACAAGTGCCGAGACCCAGTCGACCGCCTGCTTGATCTTGAGATAGGCCTGGTTCGGATTGAGCGAACCAAGCGTGTTTTCCGACAGGTGCTCGATCTCGACCCGACCGGTCAGCGACTCTCTGACCTGCTTGACGTG
Organism: Mesorhizobium sp. M7A.F.Ca.CA.001.10.2.1; assembly: GCF_003998575.1. Classification (NCBI taxonomy): domain Bacteria; kingdom Pseudomonadati; phylum Pseudomonadota; class Alphaproteobacteria; order Hyphomicrobiales; family Phyllobacteriaceae; genus Mesorhizobium; species Mesorhizobium sp. M7A.F.Ca.CA.001.10.2.1. The sequence continues at coordinate 1,600 of NZ_RZQY01000264.1, forward strand.
GTATACGGGCGTTCCCGAAAGGGCCCGATCCGCGATGTATCGTTCCCATTCCGCGCCAAGATCGGCACGCAGATCAACGACCACGCCGCTGGCTCTTTCGATTATCGTACTGGTCGACTTGATCCAAAACCAATGCACACCCGGTAACGTCTTGAGGCGCTCGACATCTCCGCCGGGAATCACCACGAGCCGGTACGGATCGAGACGCCGCGTCAACAGGCTCAGGCCGAAGTACCAGAGCGTGGACTGCGTGAAACTGGCGGCAGCCTGAAACCGGCTGTACTCGAACCGAAAAAAGAAGATGGTCAGGAAAACAGCCCCGTAGGACAGGGCAAATGTCGGCAAGATGTAACTTGCCGCGGCCACGCCCGGGAAATTTCCGATGCGGCGATAAGACAAGAAGCCCACAAGGTGCGCGATGACCGCAGCGGCTACTGTTACCTGAAGATTGGCCGAATAGATGAATTCAGGATTGAAGACAATCCGGATGATCGCCGGCGCAAAAATCGCGAATGTCAGTCCGCCAAGCAGTTGAAACCGAATCCTGAACAGGAAGTGCCGGCTTCCGACAATAGTCGACGCTGCGACATTCAACGTCTTCCCCCCTTCCCCGAAGCTGCCGTATCGGCGACAGACCAGCGCGATAGTGCATCTGACCTGATCGTTCACAACAACGAATCGGACGTCTCGCCCCCCGGCGATTCGATACAGTCGAAGACCAAGAGCTACGACAGCGCGGCCGCGCCAGCAAGCATCTATTTCTCAGATCAACAGTTCGGGAAATTGAAAAGCCTGGGCTAATAAAGCGACTTAATGATCATTACTGAAGATGTCGCAGCGTCTAGGGCGATATAACCGACAATCTATCGAGGTTGGCGGACATCAGACCGGAAATCCGCCAGTGACGCCGCTCCGGCCAGTGGCTTGATTGCCCCTGGCCGTTTCTTCGATCGCGCGCTTCAGCCGCGCTTCAGCAGCGTCCAGACGGCCGGCACCAGGCTTGCCGCGAGCGCCACCTTGATCAGGTCGCCGACGATGAACGGCACGACGCCGAACTGCCACGACTTTTCCGGACCGATGAGCAGCGCCAGCCAGGCAAAGCCCATTGCCATCATGACGACTTCGCCAACCAGCATGGCGTTGAAAAGCTTGATTGGATGGCGGTCCCAGCCGCGATCCGCCGCCCAGCCGACAATTGCCGCCATGACCACGAAGCCGGCGAGATAGCCGCCGGTCGAGCCGAGCATGTAGGCAATGCCGAGACCCTTTTCAGGCGTGCTCTGGAAGACGGGGAAGCCCATGGCGCCCTCGGCCATGTAGAGCAGCAGGGTGGCGACGCCGAGACGCATGCCGAAGGCGGCGGCGATCAGCAGCACGGCCAGCGTCTGCATCGAAATGTCGACCGGCCCGAGCATTACCTTGGTCTTGGCCGACAGTGTCAGCACAAGCGTTCCGGCGATGGCCAGGAAAAGCTGCGTTGCCAGCCGCGCCGCGCCGTTTTGCGGCAGAGCCAGAGAAACAAGCGGACGCATCGTAGTTGCAATTGCCATGGTATTTCCCCAATCCGATTGCCGCACTCCGATGTTCGCGGCCTCACATCCTCCTATATTGGCTTGCGTGTTGTGCGGCAATCGGTTTTGCCGTTTCCCGAAACAAGGCACCGATGCATGGCACTGAAATTCGATACCGGCTTCGACCCCTTCTATGGCCAGGGGGTGAATGTCGCGCCCGATGTCCAGCGCATCACGGCCCGCAATCCAAGCCCCTTCACCTTTCACGGCACCAACAGCTACGTTGTTGGCCGCGATACGCTGGCGGTGATCGATCCGGGGCCGGAGGACGAGGCGCATCTGCGGACCCTGATCGAGGTGATCGCAGGCCGGCCGGTCAGCCATATCTTCGTCAGCCACACGCATCGCGACCACTCCCCGCTGGCGGCCCGGCTGAAAGAGCGCACCGGCGCCCTCGTGCTGGCAGAGGGGCCGCACCGGCCGGCAAGAGCCCTGCATATCGGCGAGACCAATGCGCTCGATGCCAGTGCCGACACGGCTTTCATCCCTGATGTCGCCCTGCCCGACGGCGAGGTGGTCGACGGCGACGGCTGGTCGATCAGGACGGTTCTGACCCCGGGCCACACCGCCAATCATGCGGCGTTCGCGCTGCAGGGAACCGGCATCCTGTTTTCGGCCGATCATGTCATGGCCTGGGCAACCTCCATCGTCGCCCCGCCGGATGGAGCGATGGCCGACTACATGGCCTCGCTGGACCGCTTGATCGAACGCGGGGACCGCTTGCTGTTGCCAGGACATGGCGGGCCGGTGACAGCACCGCGCGCTTTCATGCGCGGGTTGAAGACGCATCGCAAGATGCGCGAGCGCGCCATTCTGGAGCGGGTCAGAGAAGGCGACCGGACGATCGTGGACATGGTCAAGGCGATCTACAGGGACACCGACCCGCGGCTGCATGGCGCCGCCGGATTGTCGGTGCTTGCCCATCTCGAGGATCTGACGGCGCGCGGTCTGGTCACGACAGACGGCGCACCGGCCATCGACGGCATTTTCACGCCGGCCGGATAGGCCAACCTGGACCGCTGCTAAGTGCCGAAGCCTTATTCGGCTGGCGCGGCGCCGACCTGACCGGCGACTTCCTGGTCGAGCTCCGCCAGGAATTCGGTGATGCGCGCGGCATTGTCGCCAAGGTCGTAGCGGCCGTAGCGGGATGCCGACCGCATATCGACGATGACCGTGTCGCCATCGTCCGTCACGCGGATCGCCACATCGGCGGGAAGGCCGATCACGAAGCCCTTGGCGACGGCGGTGATGGTCACCTCGCTTTGCCCGGCGAGATCGGGATAGGGCTCCGACAGCTCCCAGTCGCGCCGGTCGAGTACGGTTTCGACGGCATTGACGACAGTCTCGAACGGCAGGTCGTAGCTGCGTGCGCTGACCAGCGGATAGCTATCGGCCTGCAGCCGCTGTTCCCCAGGCGTCGACGGCGCAAGCACGTTCATATCCTTCGTCCGGTCGCTCACGTCGAGCGCCGGCGGTTCGTCGAAATCCGTCGAGATATCCCTGAGCGGCGGATAGATCGTCGCCCAGTAGGCGGCGACGCCGTAGGGTGCGAGCACCAGCAATGCCAGCAGCGCGCCGCCCGTCAGGTCGCGGCCGCCGCGGTCGCCGAAATTCCACAGCCGCGAAAAGGCAAACCCGGCAAACAACAGCGCCATCGCCGCCAGCAGCGCGACAATGCCGAGCACCCACAGAAAGACAGGTGTTTCGACGAGATCGAAGCGATGGCCGACGAAGACCGTCAGCAGCAGCACCAACGAAAAAGCGGCCGTGCGCCGCGACCAGCCGGCCGCCTTCGACGTTTGCCGTTCAGGAATGCTAGCCATCGTTTTCCGTGCTGCCCCAACCCGAACGGAGACTTAGTGCCTTTTTGCGATGGCATGAAGCCGAAACATGCACCATCGCGTCAATCGGTCGGCAGGCGATAGTCCTTGAATTGCTGGCGCAAGGTGATCTTCTGGATCTTGCCGGTTGCGGTGTGCGGAATTTCGCCGACGAAAGCGACATCGTCCGGCATCCACCATTTGGCTACCTTGCCGTCCATGAAGCCGAGAATGTCAGCCTTGGTCGGTTCCTTGCCCGGTTTGCGGACGACGACCAGCAGCGGCCGTTCGCCCCATTTCGAATGCTGAACGCCGATGGCTGCCGCCTCGGCGACATCGGGATGGCCGACAGCCAGGTTCTCGAGGTCGATGGTCGAAATCCATTCGCCGCCGGATTTGATGACGTCCTTGGCGCGATCGGTGATCTGCATGTAGCCGCCAGCGTCGATGTGGGCGACGTCGCCAGTGTCGAACCAGCCATCCTCATCGAACTGCTCCACGCCGGCGTCGCCATAATAGGCACGGGCAACGGCCGGCCCACGCACTTTCAGGCGGCCAAAAGTCTTGCCGTCCCAAGGCTGCTCGTTGTTGTCGTCGTCGGTCACCTTCATTTCGACGCCGAAGGGCGGATAGCCCTGTTTCTGCTGGACGTCGAGCCGGGCTTCGCCCTCAAGACCAGCATGGTCCGGCTTCAGGGTACACAGCGTGCCGAGCGGCGACATTTCGGTCATGCCCCAGGCGTGGATAACCTGGACATCGTAGTTCTGCTGAAACTTGGTCATGATCGCGCGCGGGCACGACGAGCCGCCGATGACGACCTTGTTGAGATAGGGAAGCTCCTTGCCGGTCTCCTCCAGATGCTGCAGCAGCATCATCCAGACGGTCGGCACGGCGGCGCTGAAGGTCACCTTCTCGGTGTCGAGCAGTTCATAGATCGAGGCGCCATCCATCTTGCAGCCGGGCATGACCAGCTTGGCACCGATCATCGGCCCGCTCTGGCCAAGGCCCCAGGCATTGGCGTGAAACATCGGCACGACAGGCAGGATCGTATCGCGCGACGACAGTCCCATGGCGTCGGGCATGGCAGCGATCATGGCGTGCAGCACGTTCGAACGATGGCTGTAGACGACGCCCTTGGGATCGCCCGTGGTCCCGGACGTGTAACACATGCCGGCGGCGGTGCTTTCGTCGAAGGTCTTCCAGGCGAAGTCGCCATCCGCTTCGTCAAGCCAATCTTCATAGGCGACCGTGTTGGGCAATGTCGTCGGCGGCATATGCGCCCTGTCGGTCAGCACGATCACCTGTTTCAGCGATTTGACGGCGCCGGCGATCTTCTCGAGCAGCGGCATGAAAGTCAGGTCGACGAAGACAGCCTTGTCCTCGGCATGGTTCATGATCCAGACGATCTGCTCGGGAAACAGCCGCGGATTGAGCGTGTGGTAGATGGCGCCGATGCCCATGATGCCGTACCAGGCCTCGATGTGGCGCGCGGTGTTCCAGGCCAGCGTGGCGATACGGTCGCCCATCCCATAACCGTCACGCTCCAGCCGCTGGGCGACCTTCAGGGCGCGGCGATGGATGTCGGCGTAGGTGGTGCGCACGATCGGCCCTTCGATCGAGCGCGACACGATCTCGCGCACGCCATGCTGCCGCTCGGCATTGTCGATGAGCTTATGGCAAAGCAGCGGCCATTCCTGCATCAGTCCCAGCATTCGATCCTCCCTCACGCTTTTTGCGTTGTGCTTTTCGAGCTATTGTGGAGCGAACCGGCGGATTGTCCAGCCGCCAGCACCCCTGAGCGCCGCATTGGTGGAAAACCGCCACAATCCGGCCATCGTCGGCGTTAAGTTTCGTTAACGGGCAAAGGGGTGCGATTGGCGACTGAAAGAGGTTCGCATGGACGCGCAGCTCGACGACAAGGCTCTCGAGAGTACGCTTGCCGAAAGTCTGGCCGATGTGGTGCCGGACACAAAGACTGTTTCCGAAGATGAATTTGTTGAAGTTGTCGGCGGCGCGCTGGAAGCGGTCGGCGGCACGCTGCTGTTCAAGATGTGCGTCCAGAATCAGGGCGAGGACCAGCACGTCGCGGCCGCGTCAGTCGGCGATGGCGGAAACCGCCAGTTCCTGCTGCTTACCTTGCCTACCGGCGGCGGTTCCCTGAAGGTCGAGACCGTCTCAAGAAGCAGCAACCCGGTCGCCGGGATCGCTGCCGCCTATGCCGGTCTCATGGACGTGTTCAAAGCCGCTGCCTGACCGCTGACGACAATCCCGAGGATTCCAAGGGGCGATCCATCGGCGTCGGCTAAGCAAGTTTTGCGTGTTGGATGGCGATAGCGGCTTGCGCAATGCGCTTGCGCGACACACCTTAAGTCGACGCAAGGAGAGCCCCCCGCATGGATCAGATCGCCAACCCCGCACCCGGTTTCCAACGCAACCCGGACAAAATCATCACTGTCGAGCCCTATGCCGGCACCGTTACCGTGCGTGTCGGAGACGTGGTCATCGCTTCAACAACGAAGGCCAAGGTGCTGACCGAGGCCCCCTATCCGGCGGCCTTCTACATTCCGTTCGCCGACATCGATTTCGGCAAGCTCGGCCGCACCGACCACTCGACCCATTGCCCCTACAAGGGCGATGCAAGCTATTGGAGCGTGCTGCCTGCCGGCGAGACCGGCCAGAACGCCATGTGGGCGTACGAG
>NZ_RZQY01000265.1:0-7684 GCF_003998575.1 Mesorhizobium sp. M7A.F.Ca.CA.001.10.2.1
GGCCGTTCCGGCGGAAAAATGGTTTGTGGCGCCTGCAGCCTGCCGGGCTTTTTCGGCGGCGTGGTCCGGCGCGGCGCTTCGGTGAAGGGGATCGTGGCGACAGCACGCTCCGGCAGATGGCTCTCGACCGCGACCGGCCGGAGAACCGCGCCCTCGCCGAGCCGGGCGCGGATGCGGTCGGCGAACAGCGCGATATCGGCGCCATCGTCGATCGTTTCACCAGTCAGATCAGCCTGCTGCATGTCGAAGGTGGCTGCCGCCAACACCGAGAGCCGCACCAGATCGAAACCATAGCCGGCATCGATATCCTGCTCGAGCGCGGCCAGCCTCTCATGGAACAGTTTCTGGATCAGCATGGGTTCGCGCATCGGCCGCGAGGTGCCGATGGCGATGCGGCTGACGGCGCCGTCGACGCGAAAGAGCAGCAGCGCCAGTGTCCTGGCACCCTCGCCGCGGCGTTCGAGATCGGTTTTCAAGGTCGCCGCCAGCATGCCCACCAGCCGTTCGATGTCCTCGGTCAGGGTGACGGGTTCGGCGAGGTGGCGTTCGACCGAAAGCGGCGCGACGGGAAGGCGCGGCGACACCGCTTCGTCGAGACGGCCAAGCGCCTGGTCGAGGCGCAGGAGCAGCAAGGCGCCAAAGCGGCGGGCGAGCGGCGCGCGCGGTGCCGCCATGACGGCGCCCGCCGTGCGCAGGCCGACGCTTTCCAGGCTGGTGCGGGTCGCCGGCTCGATGCGCAGTGCGGCCAGCGGCAGGGGTGCCAGCAGCGCTTCCTCCTCGCCTGACACAATGATGCGGTCACTGCAAAAGCGTGCCGCCGCCCAGGCCGCGCCAGGCGTCGCGGCAAGCCCGGCTCGGACATCGAAACCCTGATGGAAGAAGCGCGACAGGATCTCGTCCAGCATGGCGCGTTCGCCGCCGAACAGATGGGTGCAGCCGGTGACGTCGAGAAACAGACCGTCCGCGCCATCCAGCGCCACCAGCGGGGTGTAGCGGTCGCACCAGTCGGCAAGGCCTTCGAGCAGACGGCGGTCGGCTTCCGGATCGGCCTCGACGATGTCGATCGACGGATGCATGGCGCGCGCATCGGCAATGCCCATGTCGCGCTTCAGGTGCAGCGCCTCAGCCCGCTCGTCGAGGGCCGAGATGCGCTGCGCGTTGCGGTCGCGATGGCTGATCACGAGCGGCGGGTGAGAGAGGTGATCCGACGGCCGGGAACGCCAGGACCGCCCCAGACGCTGGCGCAGGATCCTTTCCGCCGCCAGATAGGGAAACCACAGGGACAGGATTCTTTGTCCGGTCTCTTCCCTCGCTCCTTTTTTCGTCGCCCCATCTTTCGTCGAATGCGCGTTCATCGGGGTTCCACTCCAGTGTGAATTGTCCAGGCAGGGCTGTGCGGCTCTTGCCGATGGTGAGGGCGAAGGCCGGGCGGCCGATCGAGCCGGCCAGCGGCCCGGCGATGGTGTCGCGCGGCACCGCCGGCGCCGAGGCGACGATGAGGCGGACAGGGGCGGCCGTCGGTTCGGGTTCGGCCGCCTGCCGCAGCAGGAACACCGGCCGGCCGGCCGCTTGCGCCCTTGCATGCAGCCGGCGTGTCGCGGTCAGGTCCAGCCGCTGCGGATTGCCGCGGATTTCCAGGATGACCGCGGCGAGCGCTGTCATCCGGGCCGCCTCCTCGGCGACCCACAGCGCATCGACAAGCCTTGGCGCCTCGGAAAACAGCAATTGCTCCGGCTCGATGCCGAACGAGGCGTGAAGCCCCCTTGCATAGGGAAAGCCGGCCTCGCGGAAAATCTCCGATGTGCCGATCCACAGCACCGGCAGCCCCGGCGTTTGCTTGAGGATCAGACTGGTGAGCGACAAAGCGAAGCCGGCGACGGCCCCGGCATCGCGGGTTTGCGTGCCATGGATTTCACTCAGGGCGGCCTTCGGCAGGCCGCCGCTCAGGGCGGCGTCGAGGCGCTCGACACCGATAGGCAGAAACGCATCCGGCAACGCCGCGGCAATGCCACGCCGGACGATTGTGAGATCGGTGTTGGCGTCGGCGTGAAGGGGCGCGGCGGCCGGCGCGGCCAAGCGCTCGGGCAGCGTTCCCTCGATTTTCGCGATCTGGCGGCGCAGGGCAAAAACAGTCTCCCGCGCCACGGCGGTCATCGCCATGACGGTCAGCTTCCACTCACAATTGTTCCTGTTATGTTCCCTATAGATTCCAGAGGGGGACCCAGGAGTCAAGCAGAGTCATGGGGAATTTATTCCTCTCGGCAGGGATGGCGCAGGCGCATCGGCCCGTTCATTTGCCGATTCCGGTGCGAAAGCCTATATGCCGGGATCAAAGGACAAAGCATGGCCCGCATCTACAAGACCCGCACCTGGCACGACGAACTCTCGCCCTCGATGGACGAAATGGAGTTCCTGGCGCTGGAGGCGTATGCGCATCTGCCGGAGGATTTTCGCAAGCTGACCGGCGAGATCGTCATCCAGATCGCCGAGTTCCCGACCGACGAGATCATGGACGACCTGTCGCTGGAAACGCCCTTCGACCTGCTCGGCCTGTTCGAGGGACGCGGCATCGCCGAGCGCTGGAACCCGCAGACCGGCGAAGGCCCGAACCGCATCACGCTCTACCGCCGCGCCATCCTCGATTACTGGTCCGAAAACGAAGAAACGCTGGGCGACATCGTCACCCACGTGCTGATCCACGAGATCGGCCACCATTTCGGCCTGTCGGACGATGATATGGAGAAGATCGAAGAGGCGGCCGAGTAGCACTCAGATGACGGAAGCAGAATTTGCCGACCTGATCGATTGCAATTGGCCGTACCACGACATTTCACAAAGCCGGGAACTGATCGCAACCGCCATCGGGATTTCGCCGAATGCCGCTTTCCTCGCACTTAGTGAGCTTTGCCATCTGCCCGCAAGTGCTGCCATCGAACCGGCCACTCTCGTTGCCCTGGTCGATTTCTGGCTATCCGAATTCGACCACCCGATGGCACCTATGACAGCGGAATGCGCGATCTCCATGATTGAACGCAAGCGGTTGCCGGTTCCTGAAATCCTTACGAGAATGGATTCCGTCTCCGGCTATCCCGGTCTCCTTGCAGCGCTATCGATCCTCTATTTCGGCTGCGATGACGTCGAGGGCCGCGCAGACGCACGGTTCAACGAAATCAGAGCCGCCTGGGAAAATCTGGCGTAGCTGGTTACTGATCGACCAAGCGCTGTATTCGGCCCTCATTCCTGACCGTCGATATCCTTGACTACTGGTCCGAGAACGAAGAGACGCTGGGCGACATCCACGAGATCGGTCACCATTCGGCCTGTCGGACGATGATATGGAGAAGTTCGAAGAAGCGGCCGAGTAGCCCCACACCTTCGTCATCCTAGGGCGGAGCAAGGAGCGAAGCGACGCGGCGCAGACCCTAGGATCCATGCCGTGACGGCGATGCTATGCTCCGGCGGTGCAAGAAACCCGAGCGGCTACCAGCCGGTTCCACGAAAGAGCTCGAACCACTCCGGATTGGCCGTTTCGATCAGCTCGATCTTCCATTGTCGAGGCCAGCGCTTCAATGACTTCTCGCGCTGGATGGCATCGGTAATGTCGAAATATTCCTCGTACCACACCAGCCGCTGTACGCTGTAGCGACTCGTGAAGCGCGAGCCCTGGCCGGCCTTGTGCTCAGGCATTCGACGGCCGAGATCGTTGGTGACGCCGATATAGATGGTGCCGCGGTTCTGACTCGCGGTCATATAGACGTAGCCGGTCGTGGTTTCAGGGTAGCGAGCGTTGATGCGCGCACAAGCGCCATTTTGATCCGCCGCATTCTACGGCCAATGTCACGGCATGGATCCTAGGGTCTGCGCCGCGTCGCTTCGCTCCTTGCTCCGCCCTAGGATGACGAAGAAAGAGAGAGTCCTCAGCGCTGTCCCCTACCAGTCACTCAGCTTGGTATCGGGCCCGTATTCCTGGCCGTCGACATCCTTGACCACGGCCTGGCCGCAACGCATCGTCTTGGCCTTCTTGTCGTAGGCATAGGTCGGCGAGCCGAACAGGTGCCAGCCCTTGTTCAGCGCCGCCGTCACCTTGTGGCAGAAGCTGGCATCGTCCGGGCCGGACAGAAAGCGGTAGAGTTTCATTGTTCAGTCCTGTCGTGAGTAGCCATAGCCCGCTCGCATCCATCGAGCATTTATGCCCCGATGGCGGCTGCCTTCGCCAGCAGTTTTTCGGCCTGCGCCAAGTGCAGGCGCTCGACCATCCTGCCGTTCAGCGCGATCACGCCCTTGCCGGCATTCTCGGCGAGCGCGAAGGCTTCCTTCACCGAGCGCGCCTCGGCCACGGCTTCCGCGGACGGTGCGAAGGCACGGTTGGCGGCTTCGATCTGGGCCGGGTGGATGAGGCTCTTGCCGTCGAACCCCATGGCCGCGGCTTCCGCGCATTCATGGGTGAAAGCGCCGAGGTTGCGAAAATCGTTGGAGACCCCGTCGAGCATGTCGATGCCGCCGGCGCGCGCGGCCAGCACCATCTGCATCAGCCATGGCACGAGGTAGCGTCGGTCAGGCGTTGCCAGAATGCCGGTCTCCTTGACCAGGTCATTCGTTCCGGCAACGAAACAACTGAGCCGCGAGGCCGGGTCACGGCCAAGCTCGGCGATGGCGCCGATGTTGAGCAGCGCCTTGGGCGTCTCGATCATCGCCCACAGTTTCACGCTATCGGGGACAAAATTGTCGTCGAGCACATCGCCGGCCTCGAGCAGGTCGCGCGGCGTGTCGACCTTGGGCAACAGGATGCCGTCGGGCTCGCAGCCTGCGGCAGCCAGCAGGTCGTCGGCGCCCCATTCGGTTGCCAGAGCATTGATGCGCACGATCATCTCGCAGCGTTCGTTGGGGCGGTTGGCGAAAATGCCGGCCAGTTTTTCGCGAGCGGCGATCTTGTCGGCCGGGGCTACGGCATCCTCGAGGTCGATGATGATGGCGTCGCAGGCAAGCTGCGCGATCTTGGCCAGGGCCTTGTCGTTGGAGGCCGGGATGTAGAGCACGGAGCGGCGCGGGCGGTAGGTTTCCATGGGTGATCTATGCCGCGTGCGGGCAGGTGAGGCAAGCGCGCAGGGCTGTGCCTGAGGCGAGCCATCGCGAAAGCTGGTGCTGCCCCTCACTGTCCTGCCGGACATCTCTCCCCGTAAACGGGGCGAGAGGAGATGGCGGCAACGCCGGCGCCTTTCTTGCGACGCTGGAGATTGGCGAAACCGGCGACAAGAGCGTCCCTCGCCCCGTTTACGGGGAGAGGATGCCGGCAGGCAGGTGAGGGGCAGCGCCGACGTTAGAAAGATGGCGAATTCGACCTCAACAATTGCCTGCACGAAAACTGCACAGGCCTGCGGAAAACCTCCTCCGATCCGCCTCACCCTTTCCCCGCCGGCCTGACAAACAGACGGCATGCAAAACCGAGCAAAACCCCGATGGTCCCTGCCTTACCGGCTGCGCCGCGAAGACTGGTGGCTGGCCGATGCGCCGCGCGTGTGTCCCGTCGCAATCCTCATTCCCTTTGTCCGCAACAGCCCGCCGGCAACCCGGCGGGACGCCATCAGGAAAGCCCGATCATGACAGCGTTGCTCTCCGCCGCGCCGAGCTATTGCAGCCGCTTCGGTGTCGCCATCCTGCTGGCGGCACTTGCGGATTTCCTGTTCTACGGCCAGCCCGCCGGGATCACGGTTTTCCTGTTCGCCCTGCTGATTGCCGCCGCGGTTGTCGCCGTGCATCCGGCGGCTTTCAGCGACGGTCGGGTCTGGCTCAAGCCCATCGCCTCGCTTGTCGCGCTGCTGCCGCTGGCTGAAAACGTCAGCACCCTGTCGGTTTCGATCGCGCTGGCGGCGCTGACCGTCTTTGCCCTTTCGCTGAGCGGGCGGCTGCGGCACAGCATCGCCCGTATTGCCGGGCAGATCGTGCTGTTCGGGCTGGCGGCGCCGTTCCGCTTCGCCAATGATTTCATCCGCTGGCGCAGGACGGCGCGGCGGTTCGGCCGGCGGCGCATCCGGCTGGCGGCGATCGCTGTCTGGGTGATGCCGCTGACGCTGGGCGCGGTCTTCCTGGCGCTGTTCGGCGCCGCCAATCCGGTGATCGACTACTGGCTGTCGCTGATCGACCTCGTGAGGCTGCTCGATCTTATCCAGCTGGCGCGGATTGCCTTCTGGCTGTTCGTGCTCGCTGCTGTCTGGGCTTTTCTGCGGCCGCGCCTGCCGCGCCCGGTTCGCCGCAACCGGCGCGCGGCGCCCGCCGTCAGCGCTCAAGCCGACAAAACCGTCACCACCATCGAAGATATCCTGTTCGGCAAGGCCGCCATCCTGCGCGCCCTGATCGTCTTCAACATCCTGTTTGCGCTGCAGACGGCGCTCGACGCCACCTATCTGTGGGGCGGGGCGGCCCTTCCCGACGGGCTGAGCTACGCGGCCTACGCGCATCGTGGCGCCTATCCCCTGATCGTCACGGCGCTGCTTGCCGCCGGCTTCGTGCTGGCAGCGCTGCGGCCAGGCAGCGAGACCTCGGCCGATCCGCTCATCCGCCGGCTGGTCTACGCCTGGGTGGCGCAAAACATCATGCTGGTGGTCTCGTCGATCCTGCGGCTCGACCTCTATATCGGCATCTATGCATTGACCTATTGGCGCGTCGCTGCCTTTGTCTGGATGGGGCTGGTGGCAGCAGGCCTTGCCCTGATCATCGCTCGCATCGCGCTTAGAAAATCCAACGAATGGCTGCTGTCCGCCAATCTTCTGACGTTATCTCTGACGCTTTATGCCGGCTGTTTCATCAATTTCGCAGCAACGATCGCCAACTACAATGTCGACCATTCCCTCGAAATGACCGGCCAGGGCATTCCCCTAGACGCCTGGTATCTTCACTCGCTCGGTCCAGGCGCGTTTCCCGCACTCGATCGCTTCCTCGAGCAACAGGGCAAGACGGCGGCGGCCGGCACTGTCCGCGAACTGGCTGGCGTGCGCGGCAGCGATGAAATCTGGTATCGAACTATCCAGCAGAACTGGCGGGCCTGGAGCTTTCGCGACTGGCGGCTGCTTCGATATCTCGACACCAAGGGGCCGTTCGTGATTCCCTCCGCTATCGAACCTTCCATGCCGGGCCGCTGATCCATGCCGCATCACATCCTCGTCGCCGACGATGACCCGCACATCCGCGAGGTGATCTGCTTTGCGCTGGAAAAGGCCGGCATGAAAACGACAGGCGTGGCCGACGGTGCCGCCGCCCTGCAGGCGATCGGCCGCCGGGCGCCGGATCTTGTCGTGCTCGACATCGGCATGCCGGAGATGGACGGGCTGGAGGTCTGCCGGCGACTGCGGCACACATCCGATGTGCCGGTGCTGTTCCTGTCCGCGCGCGACGAGGAGATCGATCGCATCCTTGGGCTCGAAATGGGCGGCGACGACTATGTGACGAAACCATTCAGCCCGCGCGAGTTGGTCGCCCGCGTCAACGTCATCCTGCGGCGCGCCCGCCCGGCGGCGGCCGAACCGGTCGACAACAGGCAGTTTTCGCATGGCAAACTGGCTCTGGCGCCGGCCAGTCACGCTGCCAGCTTCGACGGCAAGGCGCTTGCCCTGACGGGGATCGAATTCTCGATCCTGAAGGGATTCCTGGCGCGGCCCGCGCATGTGCTCGACCGCGACGCGGTGATGGC
>NZ_RZQY01000266.1:0-7671 GCF_003998575.1 Mesorhizobium sp. M7A.F.Ca.CA.001.10.2.1
GTCTTAACGACGTCGATAGCTTTCTGCAGCGTCAGGAATGCGCCACCAGCATTGTTCACAAGGCCTGTATTGCCGTTCGATCCGTCGGTGCGGACGAAGTAAGTTCGGCTTGCCGTCAGCCTCTCTCTTTTTTTCCCGGCCGCGATTTGCAGCAGATCGAGTTGCGTCATGGACAGGTCTTCGGGCGCGCCCGTGCCCGCAGTCGTGCGCCCCTTGACGGTGGCATTGGCCATGTTGGCGAGTTTGACGACGGGAATAGCGGGATTGGTGTTATCGATCGCGATTCCGGTACCGGGCGAGATGCTGCTGACGGGACCGCCCGCAGCCGCATCCGCTACCGGGAACGGCCCTTCCCATGCCGTGCCGGACCATCGGTAGAACGCGAAAGCGATGCCGATCTCGGCATGCAGGAAGAAGAAGCCTTCATCGTCGGACGTCAGGACAATGGCGTCGCGCTCGGCGATCGTGCCTGAGGCGTTGGGGTGAACCCCGACCAGCGACAGCGTCACGAGCACGCGCGACAGCGTGCGATTGAGGTCGACGATGTCGGCGGCGTTCGAATTCTCCAGCGCAATGGCGTAGGCCGCCCCAGCAGCGGTCGCGCCTGGCCAGGCGTAGGCCAGCGTCAGGTGCGTGTCGTCGGTGACGGACAGGATCGGAACGGCCACGCCAAGGCGCGTGAACATGCCGCCTGCGACAAGCCCGAGCGCCCACGCGGTACCGGTGCCGGTGACCACTGCATTGCCGTTCGTCACGGATACCGTGCCGGTGGAATAGATTGATGCCATTTGGATTTGCCCTTTAGTCGGGAACAGCGAGGACGAAGTAGCGGAACACCCAGCCGCTGCCGGCCGTGTCGTTGACGCTGAAGGTGATGGTGTGCGCGGCGGCGTCGTAGACCCACCAGTTGGTGAGCTGGAGCGTTACCCCGAATGCAGAGGACGCCCAGTTGGCGTTGATCAGAATGTCGCCGTCGTTGAAATTGGCGTCGGCGCCGACCTTCTGCAGAGCCGTCAGGATGATGGGCGGATTGTCCAGCGCCGGAACCGCAAGCGTGTAGGTTCGCGCCGGTGTCGAGACGCCCGGTGTCCCTGAGAACAGCATATCCGCCACCTTCCCATAGGCGACCACCGGGCAATAACGATATTCGCTCCACAGCAGGATGTCGGCCGGCACCGGTGGCGAGGCCGCGCCCGGGCGCAGCATCTTGATCTCGCCCTCATCGGTGAACAGGATCTTGCCGGAACCGCCCGTCGTCGGCACCTGCTGGTTCTGGACCATGACATTGTAGAAAACCGTGATCGACACGGCGTTTCCGTTGACGATCGTCAGGTTGTTTCCGGAAATCGAGGCATCGACAAGAAAGGCGCTCGAGGGTGAGGAGAAAGACGCCATGTTGCCGGCCGCCGCCCCGATAATATAGGGGATCGAACCATCCGGCACGTCGACGCCGAGGGCGATCACCTGCGTCTGTCCAGCGGTCAACGTCGTCGATCCCGTGGCGACGATCGTCAGGGGTCTTTGATTCTCATGGACGATGCACTGTGAGGCAATCGCCGTCCTGGCATCGACCGCGCCGCGAGAGATGCGCGCGTAGCCGCGCTTCTCGTCGACCACAAAGAAGCAGTTGCCGACGATGGGCGGTGTCGACAGGGCGGTATAGTCCCGGTCGCAGGGAAAGCGGGTGACGATCGACATGGCGCAATACGGACTGGCCACAGCGCCAAATTGCGAAACCATCTCGTCGGGATGGTTGTTCAGATTGTCATAGGCCGAGGTTGTCCGAATGCCGCTGTTTTGCTTGACCTTGGCCATCGAATTGGGATTGCCGTTGGTCAACGTGTCGTCGCGATAGATCCTGGCCTTGTTGTTCGTCGGATCGATGTAGCGATGCTCGATGATCGGCAGGAAGCCGTAATAGGCGATTGCCCGCGCCGCGTGGCAGAAGACGAAGCCGCCGCTCTCGCATTTGAGAACATAGTTCGACGAGTTGCAGCCGGCCGGATAGTAAGTCGTGACCGTGCGCGGCCAGATGATGATGTCGTCGATGTAGCTGTATTCGGTGTTGCGCGAATTGAAGCGGTGCTTTTCCCAATCCGTGTCCGGCGTCGACAAAGGATCGTAGGACGCATCGGCCATGATCTTGACCATCGGCACGCCGCTGCCGTCGAGCCCGATGAAGCCGCGCGTGCTCATGCGAACAGTTCGATCTTGGCTTCTGTGCCGTTGCCGGTGATCACCAGCTTGCCGTTGGCGGATTGCAGCTCTTCCACGATGGCCGTGCCGATCCGCGCGACCTGCAGCTTCAATTCGCCGCTTGCGAACACCAGGGGCGTGCCGTCGTTGGTTCCGTCAGTGACGACGAACTGATCAGCCTTGATGACAAAGCGCGAGAACGGCGCCAAAGGATTGCCGCCGGTAAAGCCGGCTTCCATGACATAGCCGGCATCGACCCAGACGTCGCCGTTGGTCGCGCGTACCTGCGCTATGAGGCGGGAGGTCACGTCACCGCTTCCGGCGGTGGCAATGAGCTGGAACAGCCCATCCGCCGAAATTAGGCCGACCGATGCTTCGACGGCCGTTGTGGCTGCTGCCAGCGCCACAAGCTCATCGTCGATCTCAGTGATCGACGCCTCGAGCAGCTGCTGCGCCGCGGCGGTGGCATTGCGGAAGCGAACGGCAACCGAGTTGTCCTTGGCAACGCGACCAGCGGCATCTACCGCGGCGGCGGCCAACTGATTGATGCGCTCTATGATGGCGACGCGCGTATCGGCGACAAGCGTGGCGAAGAGATCGTAGATGTCTTCCTGCACCTGACCGAGGCCGACCGACACGGCCGGTACCGTGGCCGCCGGCGTGTCGACGGTTGCCCAATCGGTGAAGAACGTCGTGCGCACCGGGCGCGTGATGATGCGATGGCGGTATTCGTAGGTTGTCGCCGCCAGAACGCCATCGCTGGTGATCAGCACCTGGTCGGGCACATTGGCGCGCTTGACGATGCTGTCGGTCTGACCCTGCGGCCGGTATTCGATGTCGATCGACACGACGGTGATGTCGGTGAACGCATTCCAGGTGAAGCGCAGGCCGGGGATTTTCTCCGCCGAACCGGCGACCTGCTGCGCTACGCCGAAGGCGAGGAAATTGGCGGCTTCGGTCTGATAGTCGGGCGGGCCGGGAAGCTCCGGCACCGGCGGCACGGTCGTGTAATCGGTGCCGTCGAAGATCTCGTCGCCGACTTCCTGCAGCTTCAGGTGGATGTTGCGCGCACCCTTGTCGCCGAGCGGCCCCAGCGTCTTTTCCAGCATCTGGAATTTGCGGGTGCCGAACTCCGCCGAATCCCATTCGCACCAGCGCCCGACCTTGGCATCGGCGAGGAACATTGGATGGATGACGATATCGCCATTGCCCTGGAACCGGCTGGCCTTGAAGGCGATGTCGGCCAGCCGGTCGGCGACCTCCGCCTTGTTGACCCCGCCGTATGGTATGGCCACTGCCAGGCGCTCGCCATCCTCGGCAAGAGCGACCTCGTCGATCCGCACCGCGAACGGCGTCTGCTCGAAGAAGGCGTCAGGATCGCGAAACGTGCCGGCCAGCGTGTTGATCAGTTCCGACTTGGTGCGCTTGGTCGAGAAACGGAAGGTCTCGTCGACCATGATGTCGTCGTCGGTGAAGGTGAGCACCGTCGATTGCGCGGCACCGACGATCGGGAACTCGCCGGAGGCGTCCTCGATCCACGTCGCCGCGCAGGCCTCGAACAGCGGCTGGATGTTCTGGTCGTGGGTCACGCCGGATCCTGCCGCGGCGATGACGCCGGCGGAATAGCGCTTCAGCAGGCCGATGCTTTCGTCGCAGACATTGGCGGCTAGCGTCCAGTCGCCGAGCGGCAGGCGCCCGGCCGGCACGCCCTTGCCGACCATCATTTCCGTGCCGTTGAAGAAGCCGCGCTCCAGTCCGTAAACCATCAGCACCGGGTTTTCGGAAAACTCCCATGTGTCCTGGTCATTCCAGCGATGGGCGCCACCGCCGCCAACGGTGCTGTCCTTGCGCCAATCGTAGAGCGGGGCGCCCTGCACCTCGAAAAAGGCCTCCCACGGCTGCTGCATCTTTTCGCGGTCGAGCTGCATGGTGACGACGGCATAGGCGATGCCGGCGCCACGATGATCCTCGCTCCAGCGGCCGGGCGGATTGGCCTGGTCGATCAGGCCGGCATCGGCCACCTGATCCATGGTGCCGAGATAGACCTTGACCCAGATTTCCCCGTCTATGCCCTGGACGCGGAAACCCTTGACCGGATCCTCGACGCCGCCGAGCGAGCGCCATTCGCCTTCGGCACGCACGCGGGTGACGCCGGTGATGCGGAAGTCGGAAAGCTTGTAGACGTCTTGAATGGACCGGTTTCCCGAGCCATAGGCATTGCGGTAAAGCTTCTGGCCGGCGGTGCCATAGACGCCGAGGCCGACCGTGCGCGCAAGATCCTCGCCATAGACCGTATCGAGCTGGACGGCCTGCGCCTGCGGTTCCTGTTGGCCGAAGATCGCGCCGAGGGCATACTTCGCCGCAAGACCGATGCCGAAGCGGGCGAGGCCGGCAAGGATGGTCGAGCCGCCGAGCCAGGAAGCGAAGCCGCCAAGGCCGACCGCGCTGGCAAGCGGCGCGATGATCGGGATCAGGAACGGCATGCTGTCAGCCGACCTTGAATGCGGATTTGATGGTCATCTGCGAGACGAAAGACAGACCGGACTCTGTTTTCACCGCAAAGCCGAGATCGGTGATGAAGCCTGCGCAGAGCACGCCGTTGCGCTCGACAACGCCGATATCGCCGCGCTGCGCCATCAGCCGGCCGACGGGCGGGAACAGGCTGGCCAACGCCATCTCGACATCGCCGAAGCCGCGCTTGCGCAGGATCCTCGCAGCGCCGGCTTCGGTCTTGTATTTGCCACGGATGTCGGCGGCAGGATCTGTGCCGGTGATCGCCTCGACGGCATCGGCGACGGTCAGCAGGCAGTCGGACACGCCCCACACGCCGGGTGTCGACTTGTGCTGGTTGACCAGACGCGCAAGGCGGCGGTCCCAGTCGGGCAACCGGGTGAGCTTGAGCATGATCAGGATTGCCTCAGTCGAAGGTGATGTCGAAGAACTCGTGCCGCACGGTGCTGGCAAATTCGAAGATGCGGTCGCCGGGCGAAACGAGCTGCTGATCCTGATGGCTGGCGGTGCGATAGCCGTCGCGATGGTTGGCGATGGCGCCGGAGCGCACATTGGCAATCAGCTTCTTTTCGCCATTGTCACGGGAATGGTCGACCGTATCGATGAAGCCGTAAGCGCCGGGCTCTGCATGCAAAAACGAGCGGTCATCGGGATCGAAGTAGAAGTCGAACACCGTCACCGGCGCATCCTTGTAGCCTTCATCCTCGATCAGCAGCAGCTTGTCGGGCGTCAGGCCGGAATCGCGCTTGGCGACCAGTTCGACAGTGAAGGTCGATGCGGCAGTGCCGAGGCCATAGACTGGCTCGGAGACGCTGATCAGCGAATTCGGCCAGTAGACCAGGCCGTCGACGATGATGTTGCCCTTGCCGTTCCAGAAGCCGTACGTGCCGGTCGTGCAGGCGATCTTGATGCCCGAGCGGATGACGGCTCTGCCTTCGGACAGGACGGTCTGCAGGCGGGTCGGAAAGCTCATTTCGGGATCTCGACAAGGGGAAAGGTCGCAACCGGCTTCGGCTCGTCGGGGATCGAGAACGACCCCGGCATGACGCGCATGTTGGCGACGGGGTTCTTGAACGTGATGACGGCGCCGGCCGTGATGTAGGCCGGCACGGCCGGCTCGACGGTGACGGTGATCGCGTTGCCAGCGGCGACGCCGCCGGTCTGGACGCGAAACAGCGCATTGTAGTCGCCTGTCGTCGCCGAGATCAGATCGCCGGCGCCGAGCGTCAGGCCATTTTCGACGCTGTTGATGAGCAGCGAGTTGCCGGTGATCGAGGCCAGGGCGCCGGGATTGGCCAGCGCGGCGGCACCGGCATTGCCCCAATAGGCACGCGGGATGCACATGTGCTTGGGCGTGTAGAGCACCGTTTGCAAGCCGCCGCGGCTGGCATCCTTGAACGCTTCGACCAGGAGCCGTTCCGAAGCCTTCAGCGGCTTGGTGCGCATCTGGATGGTCCAGTAGCTGTCGGCATACTCGACGAACGCCATGGCGCGCGTGCCGGAGCGCGAAACCGAGACCGATTCCACCAGCTGCGGATAGGCATGCTGGAAGCCGACGGCGGGCAGGGCAATCGCCGTCATCGCATCAGCCCCGTCGTCTTGGCCTCACGGATGGCCTTCACCACACGCGGGGTGAATTCCTTTTCGAATTTCTTCAGCGCGGCCGTCACCTGCTCGCCCGAATCGCCCTGACCGCCGTCCTGCATCTGGATGACAGGCGCAAAGCTAAGACTGATTGCTTGGCTGACGCCTGCGCCAGCAATCGACGGCAGCTTCGGAACGCTTGGAAGGATGGTGCCCGACTGGTGGGGCACAAACAGCTCAGGTCGCTTCTCTCCAACGATGTAGGGCTTCCCAGCGGTAACCGGCCCTCCCTTGGCTCGAAGACCGAGGGCGGAGATGATGCCAGGATCACTTCCCCCGCCGCCACCAAGGCCGATGGCGCCCAGAAGGCCGCCGAGCAAGCCGCCGCTGCCGCCGCTGGCGCTGTTCGCCTGCAGGATTGCATCAATCAAATCTTCCTCGATCTTGTCGATGATCTTGTCCAAGGCATTTAGGGCAACATTGGCCAGATCGTCCCAACCGAGCTTTCCGTCATCGAGCGCCGAGCGCAGATCGCCGAACACTCCCTTTAGAACGTCCCTCTGTAGGTCTTGAGCTTCCTGCGCCTTGCGGAGTTTATCGGCTTGGTCAGCATAGGCTTCGGAGACGTCGTCAATCGCCTTGATTTGGCTAGGCGACAATTTCGCATTTTGCCAGTCCTGGTCTCCCTTGCGGCGAGCCTCCTCACGGACCTGCTTCAGGGCCTCTTGTTCGAGGTCCAACGCGACTTTGCGCTTTTCCTGTTCTTTGAACGTGAGACCTAGAGCGCTCTGTTCTTCAAGCAGTGCGGCGGTTCGGTCCTTCACGGACTGAATGTCTTCGTCGAAACGGTCGTCTGCTGTTTTGCGGGTGCTGCCTTTCGTCGGCGTCGGCGTGGCGCCGCTTCCGTTTCCGAAGCCGTTGGGCTTGCCGGCCGCGATCTTGTTTATTTTGGCAACCTGGGCGTCAAGCTTGTCGGCAGCAGCGCCGAAGACATTAAGGCGTTGTTCGGCGTCAGCGATGTCGTATTTGAACGGTGTGAACTCCATGCCCGTGTACTGCTTGAACGTATTGTTCCTTTGAACGGCGGCGTCAAAGTCTGCCTGCGCCGCCTGCTCCGAAGCATGGGCGGCTTCCGCCTGGGTGGCTATCAGTTGCCGCAATGCAGTGATCTGGTCATAGGTCGCGTCGGTCGCGCCCTTCAGCGCTCTCTCATTGGTGGCGATCGCGTCATTTAGGTTTGAGGCCGAGCCTTTTGCGCTGCCCTGGCTTTCATAAAGTAGGAACAGCGCAGCGGCGGCGGCGCCGGCAACGAGACCAAGGGGGCCGAGAGCGGCCGTGAATGTGCCTGCAACGAGTGTTCCGGCGCGCATGGCGGTGAGG